>JACQFU010000266.1 GCA_016199905.1 Candidatus Wallbacteria bacterium | reverse complement strand
GGCGGCGGGCCAGCTCCAGCCTGTGCGCAGTTTCCCCGATTCGCGTCCAGTTGAACACGTGAAGCAGGTCCACGTCGCCCAGGCCGGGCTCCAGCTCTGCCGTGACCCGGGCCCGCACGCCGAGTCGCTGCAGCGCCGCGCACGTCTGCAGCATCTGCTCGGTGTCGCCTCCGGCCTTGCGGAAGGCGTCCACCCGGCCGGCCAGCAGGACGCTCAGCGGCGTCATCGGCCTTGCTGCCGTGGCGAGATCACAATGGCGGCGCCGTTCCTCCAGGCGGCCAACAACTGGTCGGCGCGGTAGGCCGTGCGGCCGTCGGCCTCGCGGTGACCCGCCGGGTCGTTTACCAGCACGCGGCCGTCGCCGGTCAGGCCGCGCACCAGGATCAGGTGGCCGGCCGTGCCGTTCTGCATTGGCGACCCGTCGAGCTCGCCGCCCTTGAAGCTCACGCTGATGATGACGGGAAGTCCGCGTTCCAGCAACCGCCGCACCGCTTGCCAGTCCCGCAGGCGGGTCACGCGAGCGTCGAAGCCCAGCTCTGCTGCTGCGGCGGCGGCGTACGGCCAGTTTCCGAAGACGTCGTGCGCCCCGTCGTAGCACCTCAAAGCAATCTCCTCGGTGGGTCTATCGACTCCAAAATAGGACAGCGCCATCGAAAGTGAAGTTGGGCAGCAGATTCGAGAGGCGAGCTCTGGCCGTTCCCACCGCTGCGAACGATATGGGACCTCCAGCGCGACCTGCGGGGCCGGCGCGGTCGAGGGACTCTCCGTGGCCGTCGAGACCGGCGATTTCGCCCCCGCGGTGAGCGCTGCCATCAGCGTCCGAACGCGGGGCCGGGGACCGGACCGACTTGCAAAGAAAGCGATCCGGCACTGCAGGCGTGAGGCTCCCGGCGCCCGGACGCAGAGCGTATCGGTGTCCAGCTCCACTCCGCCGCCTCTTGGCTCCGCCCAGCTCGGAAGCTGCCAGGGGACAGGCGCGCCAGGCGCGTCACCGGTCCAGGTGGCCAGGCGGTACCACGGACTCCACGAGCCCTCGCGCCCCACGCGCGCCTCCAGCCGCAACTTGGCCCCGGACGGAGTGCGCGCGTTCCAGCTCACGACAGCTTGCTCGAAGTTTCCGCCCGCGTCGATGGCGGGGCTGGTCCATATCCCGGGGACCTGTCTTTGTTGAGCAGACGCCACAAGTTCCAACGCCTCACCGTCCCAACTCACGCCGGTTCGGCATCCCGCGCCCAAGTCGAAAGCGGCCTCCCAGTCTCTTGGCGACGTCCAGGCTCGGTGGCTCATCAGGGTTACCAACGTCAGAAGGGCCGCGCAACTCCATCCACTCATTCGGCGCATTCGCGTCTCTGGCACGATCGCCGGCCATAATACAGGCAACGACGGCAGCGTCTCTAGCCTGCTCTGCCCTGGAGCCCGTCGTACCACCGTTTCAACGTTCCGGCGCCCACTCCCCAGCGGTACAGCGCCGCCAGGATGGCATTGCGCCCCGCCGTGAGCAGCGGCCCGTGCCGCTCGAACCGCCGGGCCGAAGTCCGGACTCCCGGCGGCGGCAAGAACACGATTGCCCCGAGTCTGTTCAGAGCCAGCGCCAGCGCCACGTCCTCCAAGAAGGGGTGCCGCGGGAATCCCCCGGCAGCCTCGAAGGTCTCACGCCGCAGGAACAGACACTGATCGCCGTAGGGCGTGGACCTCCACCGATTGCGCGCGTTGGAGATCGTCTCGATGAGGCGATACTCCCAGCCTTCCGCGTCCAGTCCGATCTCGAAGGCGCCGGCGATCGGTTCGGGTCCATCGGCGGGCTCGAAGACGCCGCGTATGCGGGCGAAAGCGTCCTCGGGAAGCACCGTGTCGGCGTGGAGGAAGGCCAGGATGCGGCCGGTGGCTGCCTGCGCTCCTGCGTTCATCTGAGCGGCGCGGCCCCGCTCGGGGCAGCGCAGGAACCGCGTTCCGGGAAAGCGGCCAGCCACAGCCTCGGTGCCATCGGTGCTGCCGCCGTCGGCCACGATCACCTCCACGCCCGGCCGGCCGGCGGCCATCTCCAGGCACCTTGCCAGCGTGGCCTCCTCATCGAGGGCCGGCACGATGACGCTGACCGAAGGCTCCGCTCCGCGCACGGCCCGCGGGCCCCGCCGGTAAATGCGCGCCAGCGCAGCCGGGGAAGTCCCCAGCACACGATGACCGAACATGACGCGCGCGTTGACCCAGGTCCTGGTGAGGGGGCCATCCGCGAGGTACTTGCGCGGGGACACTTCGACGGGGCCGTCCAGGATTGCCAGCCGGCCTTGCTCCTTGAGGCGGTCGCACAGGTCCACGTCTTCCAGCAGCGGCCACTCGCGATAGCCGCCCAGCCTTCGAAACACCTCTGTCCGCACGAAGATCGCGTTGGTCCCCACCAGGTCCTGAAGCCAACGAGAGCGGATCTCGTTGAGTGCCCACTCCAGTGCCTTCAGCGGCAGCGGGGCCGGTCCGTAACTCTTGAGAAACCCTCCTCCGACGAATCCCGGATCGGCCATTGCCTTTTCCACCAGGGCTGGCGCATCCGGCGGAAGCGTGAGGTCCGCGTGAAGGAACAGCAGCGTATCGTGATTGGCCTCCCGGGCTCCCGCGTTCATCTGCGCGCCTCGGCCGCGTGGCCCCCGGACCAGTCGCGCCCAGGGTCGTCGTTCCACGGCCTGCAGGGTTGCATCGGAGCTGCCCCCGTCGGCGACAATCACCTCGTGCCGCGGGCACCAGGCCTCCAACCGATCGAGGCACTCGCCCGCGAGCCCGGCTTCATCGAGAACGGGGATGACGATCGAGACCACTCGAAGGGGTCTCCCTGACTCCTACTTGTCCAGGGACCTCTTGAAGACCGTGTAGTCTTCCTTGGCCTGTTCGGCGTAGTCCTTCGCGAAGCGCTTCACCGCGTGCGCGAATTCCTGCTCCTTGCCGCCGAGCGCTTTTCGGGCGGCGGCGGCGCCCTTGCCCCGCGAAACCGAGCGTGCCGCCAGCGCCCCCAGGACTTCGGCAAACTTCTGCCACTGGTCGCCGTCTTCGAGATCGGTCAGCTCGACGGTGGTCTTGTAGGGGCTCTGCTCACGCACCACGAAATCCCGGTCGCCCACGCGAGTCCAGCCCAGCCAGCGGTCCGGGTCGCCCTGGACGGCTCTTGCGCCGGCGACGTAGCGTTCCCCTTCATTGGAAAACGGGGAGGCCTCTGCCCCCACACCGCGGCCCAGTGTGCTCTCCGCCTCTTCTTTGACCTCGAGCACCAGGTCGTCGGCAGGCCTGGCCGTCGGCCCCTCCGCCAGGACCAGATAGCGGTCCATTCCGACGCTGGCGATGCCCTTCGTCAGCTTGCCGACCACGTCCTTCACGGCGAGCTGAGAGGAAGGCGCGCTTGGCTTGGCTGTCTTTCCGTAGGCCTCGACCGCAGCGGCGACCGCTTTGGCTGTCCCGGGTGGAACGTCGAACAATCGATCTCCGCGCTTGAAGACGGGCTTTCCTCCGCGGGTCTCGGTCAGCTTGGCCAGCAGCGCGGGTCTGCCGCCCTCCTCGGCTTTCTCGATGGTCTTGCGCAAGAACTTCGGCCCCTCCTGCGAGTTGTAGACGACCTTGGCGGCTGCGGCGGGATCGAGCAACGTCCTGGTGTAGGAGTCGCAGAGCGCGTCGAGGACCTTGCCCGCGCCGCCGTCGGCCCGCTCTTCAATCGCCCTGAAGCCAAACGGCCCGCGCTGCGGTTGGGACAAACGGATCGAGCTCTCGCGCGGCTCCTGCCGCCAGATCCTTATAGAAGGGATAGGACGTGCCCCTGAAGAACGCGAAGGCGTCCTGGGACATGCGCCGGCACTTTTCGCGATACCCTTCGGGATTTCTCCCAGCCAGCTCGCGGTCGTGGGCCCGGATCTCTCGAGCCGGATCGCGATCCGCCCACGGCTGGCCGGCCGGCGCCCAGGGCGCCGTGGTTGCCAGAAGCAGAACGGGCAGCAACCATCGTGGGCTCACCTAGGAAATCACCTCCGGGCCGAAAAGCCTCCGCCCGGGCGGCGAGGCCTTCGAAAGATTCTACCGGCTGCGGGGCACCGAAGTTTCGCGTCGGGGGCAGACAGGGGAAGCGCCCCCGCTGCTTGCGGGCCACGGGCTCTCTCTGCCGATAAGCATGGCGTGACTCGGATGCATGGCTCGTGGTTTCGCGTCATGATCGGCCGGACTGTGTGGGGCGCGCTGGCTTGCTCGCTGGCTCTGGCCGCATCGCCGCTCTTCGCCGTCTCCAACAACGAGCTCAAGAAATACGGCTTCGGTGACAACCTGGAGCAAGCGCTCGACGAGAGCCGGCAGTTGGAACCGCCGAAGGTGGAGCCCTCACGCAAAGCGATCCCGTCGCCGGTGATCCCAGGCCTGAGTGAAGAGCGGCAGTTGCCGCGGCCGACCGGCTTCGAGAATCGGACGATTTCTCAGGCCTACCCCCGAAAGGCCCAGTCGTTCGAGGGGCCGACCGAGCCCTACCGCGGCAAGGACGCTCGCAAGGAAGAGCGCGGTTTCGAGGATGTGGAGGACTTCCTTTTCGCCCCGCGTCAGGTCCACGCCCGGATGTTTTCGCTCTCGCAACGCGGCCTGACCGGACTGGGCGTGACCGTCAGCGCCGAGGTTCCCGAGAAAGGGACGTTCCAGTTTCGCACGGGGGTCGATTACACGACTTACAAGCGCTCCTTCGGGGCGCCGCTGCTCAGCAACCAGAAGATCACTCAGTACGTCTTCCCGTTCGCCTATGCCTTCGTTCCGGCTCACGACCTGGAGGTCTCCCTCCAGTACTCGATCGTCGACGAGACTGGGCGCAACTTCCCGTTGCTCAAGGATTTCGATACCTTCGGTCTGATGGACGTGGCCGGCGTCACGAAGTATCGCTTCTACGACAACCCGGAGACGAAGGTCAGCCTGGCCGCGACGCTGGGGATGCGCAACGGCGCCAAGCGCCTCGTGACTCGCTTCGGCTCCAACGGGGTGGACTACCTGGGGAGCTTCAACGCCACGAAGCGCCTGCGAAACTTCGGCATTCACGGCGAGTTCGGCGCCGTCTTCGTCAACGGGCTCGACCGCAGCAACGCCGGCGTGCCGGACATCACGTTCTACAACCTGGGCGTCGATCTGCAGGCCAGCCGCAAGCTCGATCTCGTGGTGGAGCTCAACGGACTCGACTGGCAAAGCAACGGCGACAACGCCGACGCGGCGGCGGGGTTCAAGCTCAAGCTGAACCGCAACTGGCTGGTGGACCTCAACGGAGCCATCAACCTGCACTCCACCATCCCGCAGGGATACCGCGCCCACATCTACGGCGGCTTGCAGATACAATTCTGAGTGGCCGCGCCAGGGGCGGGAACCTCCGGCGGCGGGTACTGTCGAGTGCAGGGACAGGCGGAGAAGCTATGCGCAGCAGTTACTGGATCGCTTCACTCGCGGCGGCGCTGGCGTTGGTTTCGTCCTTGGCGGCCGAACCGGCCAAGCCGGGCCAGGCTGTGCCCGAGTACGGCTTCGAGGACAACCTGAAAGAGGCGCTGGAGGCGGGCGACAAGGACCTGGCGGCAGGCAAGCTCACCGACGCCGAAGTGGACTTCGAGAACGCACTGGCCCTGGACCCCGAGAGTGCGAAAGCGCTGGAACGGCTCTTCGACGTCTACGAAAAGGCGGGCAAGAAACTGCTCGCGGAGAAGCTGCTGGGGCGCATTCGTGGGGGTGGCCGTCTGGCGCAAGAAAAGCTGGCCGCGCTGGAAAAAAGACTCGACGCCATCGTGGCGTCCACTCCGAGAGCGGGGCCCACCGCGGCGTCGCCATCGGCGCAGACCGTGAAGTCGGCAGTCGCCGGCTCTGCGCCCGGACCGGTTGCTTCGACCACCGCAACGGGAGCGGCCCCGGCCAAGGACGGGCTCGACGATCTCGAAAAGGAGCTGACCGGAGGCTTGCCCCCGGCCTCTGCGGCGCCGGACTCGAAGAGCGCTCGGGCTGCCACTGGGCCCAGCGCAGCTACGGCGCCGCCGAAAACGGCAGGCCCCCCGCCCGCCGCTGTTGCCTCGGCCGTCGAGCCGCCCAAGACCGTGCCGGCGCCCTCGGACAAGGACCTGTCGAAGCTTTCTCCGGAGGAAAAATTCAGCCAGTCGCTCGAGCTGGCAAAGAAGAAGGACTACCAGCGCGCGATCCCGCTCTACGTGGCTGCGCTCCAGGCCAACAACGGCCTTCTGGCCCGGGACGACTTCGGGTTGCGGGCCCTGAGCCAGAACTATTACGAGTCGCGATCCAAGACCGACCCGAAGAACCCGCAGCTATTCTTCATGATCGGATGGTTTGCCGAGCTCGATTCTCGTAACGACGATGCGCTCAAGGCCTACCAGGAGGTCGCCAAGCTGAGTCGCGCGGGCGACGACCTGCACAGCTTCGCGACGCTCAAGGTCGAACAGATCCAGGCGTTGCAGAAGCAGTTCGCCTTGGCGCAGGCCCAGCAAGAGGCGAAAAAACGGGACGAGGCGCGCCAGAAAGAACTGGCGGAGATCGCGGCCGGGAAGGGCAAGGGGCTTCAGCCGGCCGACTACCTGAAGAAGGGGGCAGCAGCCTTCGACCGGTGGAAGAAAGACAAGGCGGCCTCCACGATGGCGGAGGCGCTAGCCTACTACCTGGGGGCCGTCGCGGTGGACGGCAAGAACGCGAAGGTGCGCTTGGCCTACGCCAAGGTGAAGATCGACCAGGCGATCGCAGGCGAGGCCGGCGCCAAAGACGTCGCCCGGACCCAGTTGGAGACAGCGCTGACGCTCAACCCCGACGCCGACACCAAGAAGCAGATCCAGTCGCTTCTGGACGGCCTTGGCGGGGGCAAGCCGCCCAAGGCGAAGTAGGGCAGGGGAACTGGCGCGGGGGGGGCTTTGTCGAGCTCGCGATTTGAGTCTCGGTCTCAAATCCCCAAATCGTCTTCCCGCCATCACCCCGCCCCCCCTCCAAAAGTCTCTCTCTTGGCGAATTCTCGATAACTCTGCCCCGCCAAGATTCGACAGGATCATGATCCTTCCCTCCAGCCTCCCCCCTAGCCCCGGGTCCGCCTCCGGGGCCCGCCCGCCCGGCCGCAGACTCTAGGCTCTGCACT
>JACQFU010000007.1 GCA_016199905.1 Candidatus Wallbacteria bacterium | reverse complement strand
TCCTCCAGGAACCTGATGTCGCTGCGCAACTCCTCCTGGTCGGCCTCGGAAGCGACTTCCGTGGTGACGGCGCTGGAGTCCGGCGCCCCCGCGGATTGTCGACCGGCCGCCTCGGCCTTGGCCCGGGAGAGCTGGGCGAGCCTCGACCGTTCCCCGCAAGCGCGGAGCTCGGCGAGCACGCGGGCCTGTTGCTCGCGCGTCGCCGCCAGCTGGCAATCGCGCTCGACCAGCTCGAGCTGGCGCCAGGTCGCCACGCCCAGGAGCCCCACGCAGCCCAGCAGCGCCAGCATGGCGTAGCCCTTGAGCGCCGCGTTGGGGCGCGCCAAAGTCACAAGATCCACAGGGTACTTCTGGCCGCAAGACCCGCAGCCGACCTCGACACCCTTGGGCGCCAGCGGTTCCCGGCACGCCGGGCAGCGCAGACTCGCGGAGCAGCTGAACATGGTCGCGACCTCCTAGACGCGGCCACGATCATACCCCAGACGGCCCCGGCAGCGCCGTCCTCGCCGTTTACCGGAAGACGCTGGAGAGCGTGCCGATGGAGACCGCGAGCTTGAAGACTCGATCGATGACCTCGCCGCTGGTGTCTCGCTTGATCCGGAAGTCGGGCGGGACGAAGATCGAATCGCCTCGCTGGGCAGGCATCTCGAGCACGTTCACGCGGGCCGACGACATCCCAAGGTGGTGGCCATCCCAGCCGCCCCCGGAGGCGGCGCGAGACTGAGACGCCGAAACGGAAGTCCCGTCGGCCCGCAGGACGAACAGGTCGCCCCGCATCGCGCGACGCGTGAAGCCACCGGCCTTCTCGACGTAATGGACGATCCGCCGCCCTTCCTCGTAGAGGAACGAGCCGTCGGTGAAGACCTCGCCGGCCACCACGATCTCCGAGGGCGCCTGGGGCACGGAAAGGTCGTCGCCGTTCTCGAGAGCAACGTCGTCGGCGGAGCCGCGCAACGGCCGGAGGCCGCCGTCGACATGCAGGCTAATGCGGCCGGACGCGGGCGCCGTCGCGAGCCTGGCCAGCAGTCTCTCGGCCTCTTCGAAGGTAGCCTGGGGGTCGGAGATTGGCTTGGCCTCGGGCGGGAGCCGCGCCACGTTGGCCTTTTCGCCTGCGAGGAGCTTGCGCTGCTCCAGGATGAACCGCCCCTTCAGCGCCTCCTGGTGCTCCCTCACAGACACGCGGGTGAAGATGGCCCCCAGGGGATAGGCCTGGACCGTGAAGCCGCCCGCCCGCTCCAGCAGATCGGACACCTTCTCGCCGGGCTTGAACAGATAGGTGCCTGGATGCCGCACCTCGCCGCGAACGGTGACCGCGACCTCACGCAGCAGGTTGGGATCGGTCTGGATCGAGACGACGTCGAAGTTCTCGAGCGCCTCGTTGGCCTGGTCGTCTCCGGCCATCGCCTTCCCCAGGTCGACCTGAAGGGTCCGCTGGCCGCCGCCGGCAACCTGCCGGGTGATCTCTCCTCGCGCCAGGTGGGCCTTGGCTGTGAGGCTACCTGCACGGAACACCAGGTCGCGGAGACGCATCCCCGCGGCCAGCTCGTAGCTGCCGGGATGGAACACCTCGCCGACGACTCGCACCAGCGGCGTCGGACTGACCTGGCGCACGTTGAGCACGGTCAGCTCGTCGAGCTGGCACAGCTCGATGTCGGCTGCCTTGTTGCCCGCCAGGGCGGCGGCCAGGTCGACGCTGAGCAGCTCGCGGGCCGTCTCGGCGCGCATCGGGTCGTTGTAGAAAAGCGATTCGGGGCGGACGCGGGTCCTGAGGATCTCGGCGCGCTCCGTGTAGGTCCCCGGGAGCAGTTTTTGGCCGAGCTTGATCAAGCCGGAGACGCGCATCCCCTTGCGCCACTGGTACTTCCCGGGGCGTTCGACGTTGCCCGCGAGGACCACGGCGTTCTCGACGCGCGCGGAGAGCGTGGGCACCTCGACCGCGTCGCCGTCGGCTACCTTGAACTCCCGAGCGCGCGCCTTCCAGTCTTCCGGGTTGCCTCGCAGGTCGACGAGCTGGCGGCGGGCGGCGCCCTGGTTGCGCTGCACGTGGATCAGGCCCGGGTAGGCCGAGGGCGACAGACCGCCGGCATAGCCAATGAGAGAGGCCAGCGTGTCGCCCGGCACCAGCTCGTAGACCGCGGGCCGCTTGACCATGCCGCTGGCCGCGGCCAGGCTCCCGACGATCGGGACGAAGACCAGGTCGCCGGGTTCCAGCCTGGGATCGGCGGTCTGCTTGCCTGAAAGGAGCATATCGTAGAAGTCGATCTCGGATACGGTCTTGCCGCCGCGGGCCAGGCCGACGCGGCGGAGGCTGCCGCGGTCGGTTGGGCCGCCGGAGGCCATCAGCGCGGTGAAGACGGTGGCCAGCGCGTTGACCGCGTGAGGGCCCGGGATCGCGACCTCGCCGGATACATAGACCTGGAAGGTGCGGAGCCGGGTCAGGGTTGCCGAGACCTGCACGTCCTTGAGGGCCTCGGTGAAACGCGTCTTCAGCAACGTCTCCAGGTCGCCGTAGCGCAGTCCGAGCACCAGCAGCTCGCCCAGGTTCGGCAGCGCCAGGCGGCCCTGGCGGTCGATCTCGACTGGAATCATCCGGTCGGTCAATTTGCCCCAGACGTGCACGAGCATCGCGTCGCCGGGCCCGAGGCGGTAATCCGGGTCGATGGTGATGTTGAGCGCCTCCAGCGGGGGGAGAGAGCGGAGTCGGAAGAAGTCGTGTCCGAAGAGCGGCAGGTCCTGATCCATCAGGAGGCCCAGCGGCATTTTCGGTCCGGTCGTGGAAGTGGGCGTCCGGGCGGCACCCGAGAGCGGGACGGTGCGCTCCGGCTGACCGAAGCCCGGGACGGAGGAGGCGGACTCGCCCGGGGTCTCTCGAATCACGGGGACGGGAGCGGGCAGGATGGCCCCGGGGACCTCCGCCGGGAAAGACGGCACCAGCATCTGGGCTGCGGAGCGAGTCGAGGTGGGCAGCGGCGGCCGACTCCAGTCCGGGTTGGCGCCATAGGGGGACGGGTAGTTCTGCCAGCTCCGCTGCTGCTGCTGCTGCGGGAGGCGCGGAGAGCCGTAAGGATTGCCGTAGTCCACTTGACCGGGCGAGACCTGGCCCTGGACCGCTGAGGCGGAGGCAACGAGCCAAACGAGTGTTTGGATGAATACAGTTCGAGCCAGGCAGCCGTGTTTGATCATGACCCGAACTCCAGCGGAATGGTCACGCCCAGGCCCAAGTATCCGTAGACCTTGTCGAAGCGCGACGCAGTGAATCGGTTGTACAGGAACGGCACCTCCGCGGCGAGCTGGTGGGTGTAGTACTGGCCGTCGACGGTGATCCAGGCGTTCTTGCCGGCGCGGTGACTGAGGCGCGCGTGGAGGATGTCGTTGGATTCGGCGCCGTTGGCAATCCCGGCGTCGATACTGCGGTTCAACCACCAGCGCGACAGGTCGATGCCGGCCAGCCAGCCGTCGGCCAGCCGCCAGTTGGCAGCGAGCCCGAGGGCCTTGTGGTGCTGCGAGTACTCGAGGTTGTTGACGATGTCTTGGATTTGCACGATCGGCAGATCGGTGTGCAGCTCGCTGGTGATCTCGGACTTGCCGAACTCGAACCACCCGTGCACCAGAAGGCGCGAGGAGGCGCGCTTGCTGGCCAGAAACCTCAAGGCGAAGGTCTCGTCGCCGGCGCCTCCGAACTCCAGCGTCACGGGTTTCGGCGGCGTGATCGTGAGTCCGAAGGCGTCGAAGTGGTCGAAGGTCTTGCTGATGCCGCTGCCGCGGTTCGACCTGTAGATGGGCGCCAAGCTCAGGGCCGGGCGGCGCCCGCCTTCGCCGGTGACGTTCCATTGGAGGGACAGCTCGTTGGCCGTCCGGTGCAGCGTGCCGCGCCCGAACTGCAGGTCTTGCAGTTGCCCTTTGTAGCGCAGGGTGACCCGGTTGCCCAAGCCGAAGTTGAGCAACCCGCGGACTCCGTCCAGATCCCCGATGCTGCCCAGATCGAGCCCCTTGTTGGCGGCCAGCCCTTGAGTCTGGCTTTGTTTCACACCGAAAACATCCAGCGTGTCGTTTACTTTCTCGATGTAAATGGACGACTCGAGCGTGCCGCGAGGCAACACGAAGGCCATCGGCAGGTCGAGCATCGGCACGTCGGTGGCCGCCAGGGCGGAGACGGCCGTGGCCGCGCCGAAGACAGCCAGGGCCGCCAGCCGGCCGGCCGTAGTCCAGCCGGCGAGTGTTCGAGGAACCCGCATGTCTCCTGAAATCGGCTGTTCGGACAAAAGTTATTAGAGACCCGCGGCTTTTGGCCTCACGCCCCCCGCCGAGCGGGCCGAGTCATCTCACCTGCTGGGCCCAGAGCCGGCGAAGGACATAGCCGGGGCCCAGCAGAAAGGCGAAGGCCAGCCATCCCATCGCGCGCAGGCGATGACCGTCTCCCCAGAGCAGCCCCGCCCGGCGGTACGCCACCCAGCGCCAGCCCCCGCACCTGGCCTCGAGACGCGCCAGGAAAGACCGGCCATTCCATTCGGCGAGAAACCGTTGCAGGTCGGGCTCTTCGATGCCGGCTCGGCGGGCCCGGGCGCAGGACCTCACCCACTCCAGCGCCAGCGCAGACCTCCACTCGTCGGTTCCCGTTATCGAGCCGCTGTGGATCCGATAGCGCACCAGCAAGTCGTAATGCGTCAGCAACAAGTGTCCCGTCTCGGCCAATCGGGTCCACAGGTCGACGTCGTGAGCGACCTCGAACATCGGGCGATAGCCTCCGACTTCCAGGACCGCCGAACGGCGCAACACCGACCCCGGGTGAAGCAATCCGATCACGTCGTCGTCGCGAGCCCTTGTGATTCCCCCTTCGTGGACCAGAGTCGTGACGGCGCTCTTGCCCAGCTCCTCGCCGCGCGAGTTGATGTAGATCGCGCGGCCGCTCACGACGGCGGCTTCCGGGTTCTGGCGCACGTGGCGCATCTGAGTCTCCACGCAGCCGGGCAGCATCTCGTCGTCGGCGTCCATCTGCAGGACCCACCGCGTGTCGATCGCGGCGTAGCCGGCCATCATGGCGCTCACGGGCCCCCCGTTCCGCGGCAGTGCCAGCACGCGCATGCGTGAGTCCGTGCGGGCCCAGCCGTGCAGGAGGTCCAGAGTGTCGTCGGTGGAGCTGTCGTCCACGGCCAGCAGGATCAGCTCCCGGTAGCTTTGCTCGAGCACGCTGGCCACGGCTCTGTCGAGGAAGGCCTGCGAGTTGTAACACGGCATCAGCACCGTGACTGGCTCTCGCTCTTCCACTCTCGATGCGATCGGTTCGCCCACGGGGGTGCAGGCTACCATGGGAGCGTCCCCCGATCGTGGGCAACTGAATCGATCCCGGCGATTCGGGACGATGACAGGAAGGGAGAGAAGCGTCCTTGCGGGTCGTTGTCGAGAATCAGGTGTCGCTGGAGCCCAAGCGCGGCATCGGGGTCTACACGGCCAACCTCCTGGCGGTCCTGACCACGCTCGACCCGCGGAAGAACCTCGCCTTGCTGGTCGAGGCCTTCTACCGGGGAGCGGAGCTGTTTGCGTTCCCGCCGGCCTACAGGGGCTTCGGCCTGCCGCTGCTGGAGGCCATGGCTTGCGGAATTCCGGTTGTGGCAACGCGTGGATCGTCTCGGCCGGGAAGACCATCAGGGGAGCTCGCTCATGGAGCCACTGCAACCGAGAATGAAGGTTGACCGGCGGCTCGATAAGGAAGGGCACTCGTCGCCCCCCTCCCGTGGAGGCTCTGGCAGCCACGGTGGCTCACTTGACGACAGCCGGCTCCAGACGGCACAGTGTGCGGAACTCTGGGCGAACGAGTGCGGACCGCGCCGCATTCGATGTCCCTCATTCTCTCGTGACGATTCCCAATAAGATTCACTTCATCTTTGGCCTCCGACCCGACTTCGGTGGCAAGCCGTTCTCCTACGTCCATTACCTGGCCGTCGCAACGGCGTTGAAAGTGAACCGTCCGGACCAGCTCTACCTGCACTTCCAGTTCGAGCCGGATACCTACTGGTGGAAGAAGGCTTGCGAGCTGGCAACCCCACGGCGGCTGACGGCTGCCGTCTCCGTCCACGGCACGCCCATGGACGAACATGCCCACAGGACCGATCTGGCCAGGCTCGAGATTCTGCTCTCGGAGGGCGGCATCTATCTGGACCTGGACGTGATCTGCGTCAATCCGTTCACTCCTCT
>JACQFU010000265.1 GCA_016199905.1 Candidatus Wallbacteria bacterium | reverse complement strand
GGCCTCGGAGAAGGCGCTGGCCGTGGAGGGTGCGCAGAAGGCGCTGGCCAAGAGTGTGGAACAAGCCGACCTGGCCGCCAAGGCGGCGGCCCAGATGCTCTCCAGGCGCCACGGAGGCGTCGACAACGGCCGTTTCAGCGACCTGGAGAGGCGCCTCACCGACCTGCAGCGCAACTACACCAAGCTGAAGATCCAGCTCGACCGCTCCACGGGTCTCCACGAGCCGCCGCGGGGCGCAAAGGAGAACCCAAAGGACAGGTCGAAGGTTCCCCACGGCCGCCACGACGCGCACGCCCCCGCGACCGCGGCGCCGCCCGCCGGCGCCCAACCCGCGACCGCCGAACCCGCCGTTGAGCCGGCGCCCGCCGCTGTGGCGCGGCCCGCGGGCACCCCTCCCGCTCCGGCAGCTCGGCCGGCGCCGGCCGACACCGATCCCAACTTGCCCCCGACCATCGCCGCTCCCGTCGAGCCGGCCCAGCCGCCTGTCGGTCCTCCGCGGCCTCCCGGCATGGAGGCCCAGCCGGCCGTCGAGCCTGCCGCTCCGGGCGGCGCGGCAGAACCACTTCCCCCCGGATCCGAACCGGCCCCGGACGGCCCTTACCAGCCGGCAAACGAGTCGCCGGTGACCACCCCATGACCATGAGCGAACCATCAGACAAGGAGAGTCGAAAGCTCCACGAACTCTTCTCGAGCGAGTGGAAGGAGACTCTGCGCGAGTCCCCGGAACTGGCGACCTACGTCGGTGTGCCCGGCCATGACGATCGCTGGACCGACCACTCTTTCGAGGCCATCGAGCGACGTCGCAAACGCGCGCACCGCACCCTGACCAGGCTTCACGAGATCGACCGGGGCCGTCTGGGCAAGGGAGACCGCCTCAACCACGACCTCTACCTGCACCGCACCCGGGACGAAATCGATTCCCAGCAGTTTCCCGACGAGTACATGCCCCTGAGCCAGCTCCAGGGCGTCCAGCAGGACATCGTGCGCGTCCTCCAGATGGCTCCGACGTTTGCGCTTCAAGACTACGAGGCCGTCGTGGAGCGGCTGCGAGGCATTCCGAGGCTGCTTCAGCAGACGGCGGCCCTGATGGAGCGGGGCATCCAGAAGGGGATCGTCGCTCCGGAGATCACGATCAAGGACGTGCCGAGGCAGATTGCAGGACTGATCTCGGGACCGGCGGCCAAGTCGCCGTTCGCCCGGCCCTTCCAGCGGTTCCCCGAAACGATCTCGGCTTCCAGGCGCGAGAAAGTCAAACGAGCAGCCTTCGCGGCCATCGAGGCAAAGGTCTATCCGGCCTTCGCCGCGCTGAAGACCTTCATCGAGGAGAAGTATCTGCCGAAGACCCGCAAGACGATCGGGCTGGGCGACCTGCCCGACGGCGAGGCGTGGTACGCCCTGAAGGCACGGCAATACACCACGACCAAGCTGACGCCCTGCGAGCTCCACGACCTGGGGCTGGCCGAGGTGGAGCGCATTCGCGGCGAGTTCGACACGCTCATCAGGAAGATCCGGTTCAAGGGCGGCTTCCCGGCCTTTGCCGAATTCCTCCGCACGGATCCGCGGTTCTATCACACCGAGCCGGAGGCCTTGCTTCGCGAGTACCGCGACGTCTGCAAGAGAATCGACCCGGGCTTGGTGAAGCTGTTCGGCCGGCTGCCACGCCTGCCGTACGGAGTCGTACCGGTGCCTGAGCACGCGGCCAAGTCGGCGCCCACTGCCTACTACTTGCCCGGCTCCCTGGAGGGAGGCCGGCCCGGGTGGTACTTCGCCAACACCTACAACCTGAAGGCTCGCCCGCGTTGGGAGATGGAGGCGCTCACTCTGCACGAGGCCGTGCCGGGACATCACCTTCAGATCGCCTTGGCACGCGAGATGGGTGAAGTGCCCGAGTTCCGAAAGCACGACATGCACATCGCCTTCATCGAGGGCTGGGCGCTCTACGCGGAGTCGCTGGGCGAAGAGTTGGGAATGTACGCCGATCCGTACTCGAAGGCCGGCCAGCTCAGCTACGAGGTCTGGCGGGCCGCCCGGCTGGTCGTCGACACGGGGATTCACGTCATGGGCTGGAGCCGCAAGAAGGCGATCGACTACCTCACAGGCCACAGCTGCAAGATCAAACACGACGTTCGCAAGAAGGCAGCCGCCCATTTCGGCGACTCCTTCGATCTGCGCTCTTTCCACGACGCCGTGCTCGCCAACGCCGCGCTGCCGCTGGAAATCCTGGAAGACGAGATGGCCGCCTGGATGGAAGACGCCAGAGGCAGGAGCCAATAGCGAGTCGATCGGTTCACTACCGGCTGCTCGTCACGCCCCAGCGTTTCAGCCAACCGAGCACCTCGCCGAACCAATGACGCGAGTGGGCGGGCTTCAAGATCCAGTGGTTCTCGTCCGGGTAGATCACCAGGCGCGATGGGATCTCCTGAGCTTGGAGCAAGTTGTAAAACAGGAAGGAGTGCGCCGTCGGAACCCGAAAGTCCTGTTCGCCGTGCGTCACGAGCACCGGCGTCCGAAAGGCCTGGGAGAAGTTCGACGGGCTCTGCGCGTGGATCTTCGCGAGCGCCTCGGGCCCGTCCCAGGGGGCCGCCCCGTACGCCCGCTCGTTGCCGTAGGTCTTGTCCTCGCCGTACTGCGTCATCAAGTCGAAGACGCCGGCGTGATCCACCAGCGCCTTGAAGCGATCCGTGTGGCCGGCGATCCAGGCGATCATGTACCCGCCATAGGAAGCCCCCGCCGCCGCCAGTCGCTTGGGATCGGCCAAGCCCTCCGCGATCAAGTAGTCCGTGGCGCGCATGATGTCCTCGAACGGAGCGAACGGTTGAGCGCCGTGGAGCGATCGTAGGAACTGCTCGCCGAAGCCGGTGGACCCGTGGAAGTTCACCATCGCCGTGACGCACCCCTGGGCCGCGAACAGCTGCGGGCACCAGCGCCATCCCCAATCATCGCCCCAACTGCTGTGCGGGCCGCCGTGGACAAGCTGCACCAGCGGATAGCGCTCGCCTTGCCTGTAGCCCGGCGGCAACATCACGTGCATCGAGATGGGGTGGCCGCCAGCTCCCTCGAACCGCATCTGTCGAACGGCGCCGAGCTCCACGCCGGCCAGGACCGTCTCTGCCGAAGAGGTCAGCCGGGTCACGGCGCCGCTCTGCAGGTCCACGCGCGCTATCTCGGGGGGCCGGGTCAAGCTCCCCAGCAGGAAGACGGCGTTGTCGTCTGCGGCGGGGCGCACGCCGGTCGCCCAGCCGGGATCGGCGACCCGGGTGGGAACGGCCTCCTCGCCGGAGACCGCAAGCGTGAAGATTCCGCTTCGTTGCTCGCATTCGGCGGTCATCACCAGCCGCCGCGAGTCCCGCGTGAAGGCCCACTCGGCCGGCGACGCATTCCACTCGGCGGCCAACGGCCGCGTCTGGCCCGTGGCGCGCTCGTAGCGCATCAACCGGATCGGATCGGCATAGAAGTCGCGTTGCGTCTGCGTGCCCCAGACCAGCCATCGGCCGTCCGGGGAATAGCGCGGAAGGTCGTGGTGGAAAAGATCCTCGGCGGTCAGTTGGCGAAGGGGGCCTCCCGTGACCGGCACCGTGAAAATTGCCGACCCGATCGACGGGTACGGCTGCCGGGTCGTGTTGGCGGAAAAGGCCAGCTCTTGGCCGTCCGGCGAAACGTCGAAACTACCCAAAGGGTCCCACAAGTCGAAGAACCGGCGCATCCCCGGAGTGAGGTCGAGGACCTCGCGGCTCTCCAGGTCCAGGACGAACAGGTGCATGAAGTCGCCCAGCACGTGCCACTTGTCCCAGAAGCGGTAGAGACGGTCCTCCGTCACCCGGACTCGGACCTTGGCGGAGACTCTCTCCTGGAGGCGCTTGCCGACCTCGGCGAGGTCGCGAGCTTCGGCCGGGACGATTCCCATGAAGACGATCCCGCAGCCGTCCGGCAGCCATCGCGGCTCGATTGGAGCGATCGGAAGATCGGTGAGCCGCCGGGCCTCGCCGCCGGCCGCGTCGATCGCGTAGATCTGCTGAGACCCGTCGCGATCCGACACGAAGGCCAGGCGCGTGCCCTGCGGCGCCCACGCCGGAGACGTGTCCCGGTGCGACCCGGAGGTCAGCTCCAGGTGTTCCCCGCCCTCGATGGAGATCACGTGAATGCTGGATCGGAAACGGTTTTCCCCCAGGTCGGGCGTCGACACCACGTAGGCGATCCGGCTGCCGTCGGCCGACACTGCCGGGCTGGACAGCCGATCGAGTCGGAAGAAGTCGTCTTCGTTCAGGAGCCGTCGTACGGACTTCCTCGTTTTCCTCACCATCACTCGCTCCTCAAGATCTCCGATGGAGGCCGCCCCAGCAGCCCCGCGCTGGCCAGGGAACCGCAGACCGTCACGAACGTGGCGGAGGCTGCTGTGGCCGCCACTATAGCCCAGGGGTCGAGGCTCACCGAAACGTCGAACAATTGGACCGCCATGGCGCGCGCCGAAACCATCGCGGACGCCGAACCCAACGCGCCGGCCACCGTTCCCAGCATCAGGTACTCCCAGGCCAGCAGCCGCACCAACACTCCCCGCCGCGCGCCGAGCAGCTTCAGCAATGCCATCTCGTGGAGCCGGTGACGCCGCGTGAGCATCAACGAGGACACCAGCAGGAGGCCTCCGCCCCAGGCGCACGCAGCCGCCACCAGCAGCACGACAGCCGCCGCCCGATCGAGCACCAGTCGCACCGTCGCCGCTGCGGCGGACAGGTCGATGATCGTCAGGTTGGCGTAAAGGTCGACCAGCTCGCGGGTCAGCTCCACTCGCTGTCTTTCGCCGGGCACGCTCGCCACTGCGAAGTAGGTCTGCGGAGCCCCTTCGAGCACGCCGGGGGGGAACAGCAGAAAGAAGTTCGGTCTCATGGTCGACCAGCGGACGCGGCGCAGGCTGGTCACCCTCGCCGTCACGTCCACGCCGGCCACATCGAGAGTCAAAAGGTCTCCCAGGTCTACGCCAAACCTCGCCGCCGTGCGTTCCTCCACCGACACCTCCGCCGCCCCAGGCGAGACCGGGCCGGTCCAGAGCTTGCCCGCCACCAGCTGCTCGGAGGGGCTCAGCCCGTCGC
This sequence comes from Candidatus Wallbacteria bacterium, assembly GCA_016199905.1. Lineage (GTDB taxonomy): Bacteria > Muiribacteriota > UBA6191 > JACPRK01 > JACPRK01 > JACPRK01. Next base: position 7,740 of record JACQFU010000265.1, on the reverse strand, counting down.
GGTAACTGAGCCAGTAGTCGCGATGGATACACCAAGGGGCGTCCGCCGGTATGGGGTAAATCTGGTGCACGGAGCGGTCCTGGATTTTGGAAACTCGCGAGCGGACCAGCGGTACGAGCTCCTCGGGCGGGTGGCCTCGATCGCGGAGCAACTTTTCGACCCTGGCCTTCTGGTCGGGCTGGATGTCGATGACGAAGAGGTTCGGGGCGGAGTCGCGGACGCCGCCCGCCAGCTCGTCGAGGATGCGGCCTTTGAGCACGTTCACCAGCAGCACCAGGTCGACCGACAGGCCGACGGCGACGATGATGGTCGCCGTCTGATTGCCCGGGCGGCGGAGGTTGGCCATTGCCTGCCGCAGTTCGAAGCCGAAAGCGGGCGTCAGCCTTCGCAGCGCCCACACGACTGCCTTGGCGCCTGCCGCGAGCGACGCGAGCGCGAACGAAAAGCCGCCGGCGAACCAGAACGCCAGCTCGGTGGAGCCGGCGCGCCCGCGCACCAGAAACAGAACCGCTCCGACGAGCGTGGCCGCGGCGGCCGCCACGGCCGGATCGATTCCAGGGCCGCCCTGTTGTTCGTAGTCACGCCTGAAGACCGCCGTCGCCGGCAAGCGACGCAGCGAGAGCAGCGGCACGGCGCCGAAGCCTATCGTGGTCAGCATCGCGATCGCCGCTCCGCGACCCACGATTTGCCAGTCGAACGCCATCTCGAGCGGGAAGGGAAAGACGCCGGCCATCAAGGCCGGGAGCCTGCCGGCCAGCAGCAATCCGGCTGCCACGCCCAGGGCCGAACCCAACCCCGCAAGCGTCGAGGTCTCGAAGAGCATCAGCCCCACGAGCCCACGGCCCGTGGCGCCCAGGCACTTGAGGATTGCGAGTGAATCGACGCGCTGACTCACATAGGTGTGGATCGCCATCGCCGTGGCGACTCCGCATAGCAGCAGGACGCACAGGCCGGCCAGTCCCAGAAAGGCACCGACGCGCACGACCAGCCTGCGCGTGCCCTCCGGTCCTTCCTCGGCAGTCGTGAATTCGAGGTCGCGCCAGGGCTTCCCGCGGTCGATCGGGCCGGCTTGGGTGTCCAGGACAGCCCCTTGCCGGGTCTCGGCGCCATCCGGAGGGCGAAGCAGCTCTGCCTTGAGCGCCTCGACATCGGTCCCGGGCGGAACGCCTATCAGCGCCCGGAACAAGGCGCGGCTTCCCGGGGCCATCAGCTTCGTCGCCGGCAGGTCCTCCAGCCGCATCATCAGCCGCGGACCCAGGCGGAAAGCCTCGGCCAGATGGTCGGGCTCGGCCGTCAACTCGCCGGCGACCACGAGGCGCGATCGGCCGGCCATCAGCGGCTGTCCGCACGAAACCGACAGCTGCATGCCGAGGGCGGGAGCAATCAGCACTCCGCCCGTATTTTGGAAATCCTGCCAGGCCCCGGGTGGATTCGTTCGGATCTGCCCGTACAGCGGATAGCCCGGTCCCACGGCTTTCACCATGCTCAGGCGCGGTTGCCGGTCTCCGGAGGCGGCGGACACCATCGACAGCGTCTCCACCGTGCGCACGACGCTGAAGCCACGCCGGACCAGCTCGTCGAGCCGGGCCTCGGTTACCGCGACGAAGGGCTTGTTGGACCGCATCTCCAGATCCGCGCCCAGAAGCGGCTTCCCTTCGGCGCGGATCGTGCGATCCATTCCGACGGCCAGTGCGTCTGTAGCAATCAGGACGGAGACGCCGAGCGCGACGGCGCCCGAGAAGAAGAGGAGCGCGCCCGGATGGGCGCGCCACTCGCGCGCCGTCATCCGGAGCGCAAATCGGAGCCACTGGACGAATCGGGTCATCCGGCCTCCGCCGGCCCGTCGGCGGCGACGCGCCCATCGACCAGCGTGATGACCCGCTCGGCGAGGCGAGCGATCGAACGCTCGTGGGTGACCACCAGCAGCGTCGTTCCCAGGTCCCGGCGAAGCTGCCGCAGCAGCGACAGGACCTGCTCTCCGCTCTTGGTATCGAGGTTGCCTGTCGGCTCGTCGGCCAGCAACAGCGAGGGCTGGTTGACGAAGGCCCGCGCGATGGCCACGCGCTGCTGCTCGCCGCCCGAGAGCTGAACGGGGTAGTGGCCCGCGCGCGCCGCGAGGCCCACGCGCTCGAGCAGCTCCGACGCTCGCGCCCGGGCGTCGAGGTCGCCCAGCAGCTCCAGCGGCACCTGCACGTTTTCCAGCGCCGTCATGGTCGAGATCAGGTGAAACGACTGAAAGACGATCCCGATCCAGCGTCCGCGGAAGGCGGCCAACTCGTCCTCCGACATCCGCCCGAAGTCCTGGCCTGCGACCCGGATCTCGCCCCGCGAGGGCCGGTCGATGCCGGCGATCAGCCCCAGCAACGTGCTCTTCCCGCTGCCCGACGGACCGACCACGCAGGCGAACTGCCCGCCGGGGATCGTGAGGTCCACGCCGTCCAGGACGGTCAACACTCGTTCGCCGCTTCCAAGAAGCCGGGAGACGCCACGGAGCTCGATCATGTGATGGACGATGATACTTCACGCCCCCCGGTCGGGGAGGGAAGGAGTCCCTCGCGATTGGGCTCCCGCAGCCGGGCGGTAGACGGTGGAAAAAGATCGGACCGGAGATTCCAGACTCAAATCTCCCATCTCGAATCGTCTCATCCGTCTTTCGCCTTTTCCGCCGCCCCCCTTGCGCGTCTCCCCCTCCCCGTTCCATCATTCCCGCCAGATGCCCCGTGAGTCGCTTCGCTCGCTCCTACTCCTGGCGCTCTCGCTGTCCGTCTCGAGCTGCGCGGGCCCGGAGACGCCCCGCGTGACCGCGCCGGATCGTCCGCTGCCGCCTTCCGTCGCCGCGGCGGGCAGGCTGCGCGTCGTCTTCCTGGGCGACAGCCTGACGGCCGGACACGCGCTCGATCGCTCCCAGGCTTTCCCGGCGCTGGTGCAGCAGAGGATCGACGCGGCAAGCCTTCCGTTCGAGGCGGTCAACGCCGGTGTCAGCGGCGACACCACGGCCGACGGGCTACGGCGGCTGGAGTGGGCTCTCGCCAAAGGCGCCGATCTCGTGGTGCTGGAGCTGGGCGCCAACGACGGCATCCCGGGACTCGATCTGATCGCCGCCCGGAAGAACATGGCTGAAATCATCCACCGAGTCCAATCGCGGGGCACGCCGGTCCTGTTGCTCGGCATGAAGCTTCCCCCGAACTATGGCCCCGACTACACCGAGCGATTCGGCCGGGTCTTCCCCTCCCTGGCCGCCGAGTTCGGGCTGCAACTCGTCCCGTTCCTGATGGAGGGAGTCGGGGGCCACCCGGACCTGCTGCTCCCCGACGGCATCCACCCCAACGCCAATGGCCAGCAGCGGATGGCCGAGACGGTCTGGAAGACGCTGGAGCCCGTGCTTCGCCGGATGGCGGCCCGGATCGCCGCTCCCTGAGCGGCCGGCCGGCTATTTGCTTTTCTCGAGGTGCACCCAGGCCGCGCGGATGGCCGCGTGTCCGAGAGCGGTCACGCCCGGGACGCTGTCGTAGCTGACCTCGAGCTCGTTCGGACCGGGGTGCAGCAGCTCGGCGGGCACGCCATGCGAGACGAACGTGGCCTTGCGGGCCGGAGGCGCGCTCGCCGGCGAGCCGCCGCTGGAAGCCATTCCCGGATAGCCGACGGAGGCGGGTCGGAAGTAGAGATCGACCATCCCGTCGAGCCTCACCTTGAAAGCGTTCTCCGGGTCGAGGTTGTGGGTCTGCAACGTGATCCAGACTCGCTCGGCGGCGTCGAGGTCCTCCTTGCTCAGGCGGAAGCTGTCCTTGATGACGGTCGCCGTGGGGCCGGCCGGCGTGTCGTTGCTCAGCTTTTCGAGCACCTGGGGCGCGTGCAGTCCGCGGAAAGTGACCCCTTTGAGCTTGTCGGCCCCGAACTCCTTGCCGCCCGGAGGCGGTCCGTCGGGATAGTCCGTCGTCACGAACGGGCGATAGAGGGCCGCCGCCCGAAACGGCAGCTCCAGGCCGGCGGCGGCCCAGACGGCGTCGACATTCTCCAGGTTCGCAAGCACGTGATAGAACGCCAACTTCCGCGCCACGAGACCCTCGGAGAACCAGGCGCCCGCCAGGCCCGAAAAGTTGCCGGCGGCCTCCAACAGCGGACGGGGAAGCAGGTCGGCCGGAGATTCATGCTTTACTCGCACCTTGGAGTCGAATCGCCCGACGAGCGTCGTCAGGTCGAGCTTGGCAGCCTGCTGTTCCAGCACGGAAGCCGCTTCCAGCGCCGAGCGCACGGGAAACACCGCGTTTCCGGCGCCCCCTAGGCACTGGCACTCCAGCGAAGCCGAGGCGTTCGCCTGCAGCAGCGGATAGTCGGCGACGGCGATCCTGTGCCGGCGGCGATAGCCGCGACTCGCGACCTGTTGCCGCTTCTCGTTGCCCGCGCGGTAGACAAGCGTGCACCGGGCCGGAACGTTCGTCTGCCAGGTGAAGAGGGCCGTCCCGCCCGGACCGGACTGCAGCCGGGGCTCCTGCACCTCCAAGGTCCTGCCCTCGGGGACTCGAACGCCATAGAGCAGGGACTGCGTCTTGTCCGGATAGAGGATGCGGTACTGGAACGAGCCGCCAGGCTTCAACTCCGCCACGGTCAGGTCGTGCTTGGAACGCGAGGCGGTCTCGTGGTACTCGCGGGCAGCTGCTTCCGGCTGGCCGGACTCCCAAAGCCGCAGGGACGCCTGGTAGGCGGCGGTGCTGCTCCAGTAGACACGGGCCGAGCCCAGGCCGGGCATCGCCACGACGCCGCTGGCGTCATACGCCCCGCCCCCGCCGGGCGTGCCGACCCTCAAGGACGTGATCGCCGCGGCGGCCAGGAATACGGCCGCGGCCAGACCGGAAAGCCACATCCACGGCGGTACCCGCCAGGTGTGTGCTTTGGCCGGGCGGACTTGCACCGCGACGGGCTTGGACGGTCGAGGTCGGGGCACCGGCTTGGTCTTCACGCGGCCGCTGCGATCCGGCTTGGTGATATCCAGGATGGCTTCGCGCAGGTCTCGCGCCGTCTGGAACCGGTCTTCCAGCTCGAAGGCAAGCGCGTGGGCGATCAGCTCCTCCGCCGACTCGGGCGCGTCGGGCCGCCGCGAACGCAAGGGCGGATAGGGCTCCTGCATGCGCGCCAGCATCACGTTCATGTCGTTATGGCTCGGGAACGGAAGTGCGCCCGTCAGCATCTCGTAGAGCATCACGCCCACGGCATAGATGTCGCTTCGGCCATCGGTTTCGTTGCCCAGGACCTGTTCGGGCGACATGTAGCCCGGCGTGCCGACGGAAAACCCGATCCCGGTGAGGCGGCGCGAGCTGTCCTCGAGCTTGGCCAGTCCGAAGTCGGCGATCTTGGCCACGCCCTCGGCCGTGAACAGCAGATTCCCCGGCTTCAGACCGCGGTGGATGACGCCGCGCTCGTGGGCGTAGGCGAGCGCATCGGCCACGTCGGCCGCGATGCCGAGCGCGTCGGCCAGCGACAGCTTCCCCTCTTGCCGGATGCGGTTCTCGAGCGTACGCCCCTCGATGAACTCGAAGACCAGGTAGGGCAGCTCGCCCTCCTCGCCAGTGTCGAGGATCTTGATGATGTTGGGGTGCTGCAGCGCTGCCGTGATTCGCGCCTCCTGAACGAAGCGGTGCAGCGTGGCCGCGTCCCGTACGGCCAACGGGTGGATCAGCTTGACGGCGACCGGACGGTTGATTGCCTTGTTGCGCGCCTTGAAGACGCGCGCCATTCCACCGGAGCCGATCTCTTCGATCTCCTCGAATCGCTCCAGAAAGGCCGGAGAGAATTCCGGCAGCGGCAAGTTGCGCGAACGCTTCCCCATCGTGAGGATGGTAGCGAACGCAGGCCGAGGAGGGAAGGTGCTACAGGTCGATCACTTCACCCGTTCGACGTACTCGTTGGTGCGAGTGTCGACGCGGATGACGCTGCCCTCCGTGAGGAACTGCGGGACCTTGACGATCAGCCCTGTCTCGAGGGTGGCCGGCTTGTAGCCGCCGGCGGCGGTGGCGCCGCGCATCGTGGGCTCGGTCGTCACGATGGCCAGGTCCACGAAGTTGGGGCTGTCGATTCCGACAGGCCGGCCCTCGTAGAGCTGCACCGCACAGGCCATGCCGTCCTTGAGATAGAACTTGGCCTCGCCGATCTCGGACTCGTCCAGGCGGTACTGCTCGTAGGACTCGTTGTCCATGAAGTGCCACCCTTCCTGGTCCTTGTAGAGGAAGTCCATTTTCTTCTCTTCGACGTCGGCGCGCTCCAGGTTGTCGCTCATGCGGAACGTGCGAGAGATGGTCAGCCCCGACTTGAGACTCTTGAGCTTGCAAGCCAGCATCGCGCGCCAGTTGCCCGGCGCGATGTGCTGGGTCTCGGTGACGGTGTAGAGATCTCCCTCGAACAGGAGCTTGGTCCCCTTGCGGACTTCATTGGGACTGATGGCGGTCATGACCAGGAACCCTCCGTGCAAAGCAACGCCGGGTCAGGTTCGACCCCGCGGCCGGAGAGCCACGCTCTCCGGGAGCCCGGCAGGATAGCAGATGGGATGCGGGATTTCAAGAGGAACCGTGGTATCTTGCTCCTCGTGCCAGGCGCAACCTCCATAACCCCATCGGCCATCGCAACGCTCTCCAACGCGTCGAAGGTGCTCGGCGACGCCGCCCAGGGCAAAGTCGACCGCGACTCGCTTTCCAGCTTGCTCGGTGGCGGCCCCGGAAGCATCGACACCAGTGCCCTTACTTCCCAGCTGATGGGCGGCTCCGGCAAGAGCCACGGCCCCAGCTTCTTCGACCCCTCCTACATCTTCATCAGCGGGACCCTGCAGCTGGTCGGCACCGGGTTGTTCATCTTCGGCACCAAGATGCGCGAGCCGAAGTACGTCTTCTGGGGCGTCGCTTGCTACTGCATTTCGTGGGACTACACGTCCGCCCTCTGCTGGGTCCTGACCGTGATGTTCGGCCTGGCCGGCAAGATGTTCGAGTCAGCTCTACCGGTAGACCCGGTCGATCAGCGCCTCCAGCTCCACGTGGCGCGCCTCGCCGTTGGCCTCCCAGTCCACTTCGCACTTGACGTTGCAGACCACCGCTTTCTTGCCCTCCGCCTCGACCTGGAAGTTGGTGTCGGCGGCCAGCGCGACGTGGTAGCGCCCCTCGACGACGAACCGCCTGGGATTGCCGCCTTTGAAGAGCTCGCCCACCAGCTTGTCGGTGCTGTACTTGTTGATGGTGCAGGCGTGCTTGAGGATCTCGATCTGCTGCTGAGCGATGAGGAAGGCCCGCAGCCGATCTTCGGTGTAGCGTGCCGTGCTCGCGCCGCTGCGGAACAGCTCGAAGGCCGGGATGAAGACGGCCGCCAGGATCGCCAGCGCCACCAAGATCTCGACCAGCGTCACACCCCGGAACTTCCTCACTTCGGACACAATGGCTCCTACAAGTCCTCTCGGCCCAGGATCGCGCGGAGCATCCGTCCGCCGTGATGGATGCGGAACTTCACGTTGGCTAGCGTGATCCCGAGCGAGTCCGCGATCTCCTTGTAGGGAAGCTTACCGTAGAAGCGCAGCACCAGCGCCGCACGGTAGGTGGCCGGAAGCCGGGCGATCCCCGCCTCCACCCGCTGGACCGTGAACTTTCGCGAGACCGTCTCCTCGACGCTGCCTCCGGGTGGCGCCCACGCCTGCTGGGCGGTCGAGGGCTCCTCGGCCAGTAGCTCGGGCCGCTTTTCCTTGAGATAGCGGAACGCCTCGTTGGC
>JACQFU010000247.1 GCA_016199905.1 Candidatus Wallbacteria bacterium | reverse complement strand
CTCGTAGGCCTGTCATGCGCATGTTACGGGTCGGGCTACAGCGTGGGACGGACTTCTCATGGGTCTATGGATCAGACCTCGCACCAGGGTGGCTATCCGACGCCAACAGAAGTCAGTGACAATAGAGGATCTCTGCAGAGCGCGGTGGCCTTGTCGCCGCCGGCGACGATCGCCGACCACTGGCGTTCGAACACGCCCGCCGGATCGGGGCCCGAGATCTGCTGCGCGATGCAGTCGGTCGTGCGCGCCGAAGCTGGATTGCCGACGGCCGTGTGCTCGAACTCGAAGCAGGCCGTCACGCGCAGACCCGGCTCGGCGGCCTGCGCCGCCGCGGCGAGCATCATCGCCAGCACCGTCCGCCACATCGCGGACACTATACACGGCGCGGTCCGGCGCGATGCCCCCGGGAAGGGTCCCGGGAAAAGACTGGCAGGCGCGGGCAGCTTGCAGAGGGAGAAGCCAGAGAGAGAACTCGCGTCCCCGCGAGAAGCTCGCCGCCGCGCGCCTGTCAGTTCCCTACCGGCGGGAAGAGTGTCGGTTCAATGACGAGCCGTCGGGCCCCACCGGGCCGCCCTGGTTCGTCCCGTTGGTTCCAGGCACATTCGAAGTCCCGGAGCCGGTGCCGAAAGTTCCGTAGCTGCCGCAGATGGCGACCTTGAAAGGTTTCTGCGGGCAGGGCGTCGGATTCGAAGAGGTCGTGGCGGAGGCGTTGCCGGTGATCCAGCCTGGCGGGTAGCCGCCGTTGAGGACCGTGTTGCCTCCGTTGCACATGAAGTAGCGCCCGCCCAGGCCGATGGCCGTGCCGCCGTGGACCGGAGAGACGCCGCCGCCGGTGGTGTCCATGTAGTCGTCGTTGACGTTCTGGATCTCACCGCCGTAGTAGCGGGATAGCGCGGAAGGGCAGTCCCAGATGTTGTCGTCGCGGATGACCGTGCCCAGGGGGCCGCTGGAGCCGCTGTTGTAGAAGCCGGGAGGGCCACCCACGGTCTGATTGGCGTCGGCGATGGCCGCGATCGTTCCGCTGGTGTTCAGGTTCAGAATGACGGGAGTGATCGCGGTGTCCGTGAGCTTGCCCGTGCGCGGCGTGAAGCCCCAGGCGCACTTGCTGTTCTCGGCAAACGCCGTGTTGGTCGTCTCCCAGACGGCCATTCCCGTCTCCAGCGCATGCAACTGCTGCAGACAGGTCTTGCGCCGCGAGGTCTCCGCGAAGTTCTGATACTTCGCCAGGCCCGCCGCCGCGAGAATGCCGATCACGATCACCACGATGAGCAACTCGATGATGGTGAAGCCGCGCCTTCTCTCTGTTGGTCGCATCATCCTCTCTCCCTGCCTTCCTTTTCCCGAAGCGTCGATCCGCATCGACTCCCCAACTACTATTCGTCCTGTAGTGTTACGGAACTGTGACGTAAAACCGACTTTTCGCAGAACTTTGCACCGCTCTCAGAGTTGCACCACGGCCACGATTCCCCGCTCGGGACGCGGCCTCAACTCCACGTTGCCTCCGTGCGCCTCGACGAGCCTCCTCACTATGGAGAGCCCCAGGCCTGTACCTCCTCGACTGCCGGCTTCGAATCGCTCGAAAATGCGTGGCAGTTGTTCGGTAGCAATTCCCGGACCGTTGTCTGCGATTTCTATGACCGCTTTTCCGTCACGTTCCTCTACAGTGACTTCGATAACACCTCCTTCATCCACGCTCCGAATGGCATTGGAGAGCAGGTTCGTCAGCACTTGCCGCATCCGCCTTGCATCGACCGTGCGTCGCACGGGCTCCGGCGACAGATGCTTCGCGATCTGGATGCGGCGATTCTCGATCGATCGCGCAAGCCGAGCCAAGGCGTCGATAGCCAGCACCTGTAGGACACAATCATCCCGTTCCAGGTGAAAACGTGGTGATTCCATCCGTCCCAGTTCCAGCAGGTCCTCCACCAAGCTCGCGACGTGCTCCACCTCCTCCAGACTCCGAGTCACCTCCTGCCGGCAATCCTGCACTCCCAGAACGCGCCGCCCGGTCTCGCCGTCGCGATTCTCCACAACCGATTCCAGGTTAGCCCGGATTGAAGTAAGAGGTGTTCTCAACTCGTGGGAGATGTCGGCCAGGAACTGGCGCCGGCTCTCGTCGACCTGCTCCAGCTTAGAGACGACGTTCTGCAGGCGCTCGGCCATTCCATTGAAAGACCGGCCCAGGTCGCCGATCTCATCGGAGCCGGGGTTATCCATGCGGCACGAAAGGTCGCCTTCCCCGACCGCGCCCAGGCAGGCGCGGAGCCTGTGCAGCCGGCTGACGATCACGCGAAACACCAGGAGCCCCAGCAGGATCGCCACGAGGAGGATGACCCCCATGGCGGCGCCGAACGCCTTGGCGAGCTGGTTGTTCAGCTCGGTCATGTCGAAAGGAGGGGACGGCTCGCGTTCGATCGCCACCAGGACCCGGCCGCGCCCCGGGCCGATCGGACCCAAGGCGTAGCCACCGCGCATGTCGATGGTCACCGGGTCCGGGCGCGTGGTGTCGCGACAGAGGATCTCCAGGGCGGCCGTGGCGCGCGGCGAGGGACTGCCGGCCAGCACTTCCCCCTGCCGGAGACGTACGCCAGGCTGGCCGACGAGCCCTCGCCCAGGACGCCGTCGAGCTGAAGCCGGGAGGGTTCCACTCCGGTATCGAGCTGGCGCCTGATCTCGCGGGTCGCGACGGACACCAGCGAACGCAGACTGCTCGCCAGGACCGGGAAGGCGTGCTCCCCGCGGGGGTGCGCGGGGCCGGACCGGCCCCCCGGACCGTTTCTGCCGCCGAAAGCCGGGCGCTCGCGCGACGGTCCCTCCGCCGTGGTGGCCTCGCGATGCATCGAGCGCTCGTGGAACCCGTTGCGCCGCAAGCTCCACCAGACCTTGTTGAAAGTCGTCATCCCCGCCGCGAGCGAGACGAGCACGACCACCAAAAAAGTTGCGCAAATCTTCCAATAGAGACTTCGCACGGATCAGCTCCGGGCGGGGTCGTACTCGAAGCGGTAGCCGATGCCTCTCACGCTATGGATGAACTGAGGCGTGTCGGGCTGAGGCTCGACTTTCACGCGCAGCCGCCGGACGTGCGTGTCGACCGTGCGCTGGTAACCGTCGAAGTCGTACCCCCAGACGGCTTCGAGCAGGACCTCGCGACTCAAGACCACGCGCGGGTTCCGCACGAAATGCAGGAGCAGGTCGAACTCGATGCGAGTGAGATCCAGCGCCACGCCGTCGCGAGCGGCCCGTCGTTCGTCGACCTGGATCTCGATCGGCCCGTAAGCGAGGAACTTGGCGCCGGAGGTGCCCGGGTGAGTCCGGCGCAGCAGCGAGCGCATCCGGGCGACCAGCTCGCGGTTGTGGAACGGCTTCGTCAGGTAGTCGTCCGCCCCCATCTCGAGCGCGAGGACCTTCTCTGTCACATCGTCTCGGGCCGTGACGAAGAGGATCGGCGTCGGCGCCCTGGAGCGAATGCTCTTCAAGATGCTAAGGCCGTCCCCGTCGGGGAGCATCCAGTCGAGCAGGATCAGGTCGGGCTGGAACGAGGCCGCCAGCGACATCCCCATGGCGGCGTCGCGAGCGACGCGGACCTTGCAGCCTTCTCGCAGCAACAGGGTCTCGAGCGAAAGGGCTATGTTGCGATCGTCTTCTACGACCAGGATGCGCTTGCTTTGCATGGATAGGGAATGCCCGCTCGCCACGCGCCCCTTTCAAACATACCATACCGGCGACCGCCTGCTGGCCGCCTGGCTCCCGGATCGCATTTCAGCGGATTTCAGCGCCGTTTCAGGCGGCGTTGCCGTAAGCTCCGCGCCGTGATAACATCCGCGGCCTCGACCCGACCTATGCTCGACATTCACTCCGGCACACCGGCAGACCCGATGGACGCCGCGCGCGCGATTCTGCGCGCTCGCTTCGGTTTCGAGACCTTTCGAGGAGGCCAAGAGGCGATCATTCGGGCCGTGCTCGCCCGCAAGGACGTCGTCGGCGTGATGCCGACGGGCGCCGGCAAGTCGCTCTGCTACCAGCTTCCCGCCCTGATGCAGGACGGGCTCACTCTGGTCGTGTCGCCCCTCATCGCCCTCATGAAGGATCAAGTCGACGCCCTGGAACATCGCGGCATCCCGGCGGCCTTCATCAACTCCAGCCTCTCGCCCAGCGAGCAAACGGCGCGCCTGGCTGCCGCCCGCGCCGGCAAGTACAAGCTCCTCTACGTCGCCCCGGAACGATTCAAGAGCCAGTACTTCGTCGAGTCGATCGAGTCCGCCGGAATCTCGCTCTTCGTCATCGACGAAGCCCACTGCATCTCCCAGTGGGGCCACGACTTCCGCCCCGACTACAGGCGCCTGGGTCCGATTCGCGCCGCGCTGGGCAACCCGCCCACGGCCGCGCTGACGGCCACCGCCACCCCCGAGGTGCAGCGCGACATCGCCGCGCAGCTCTCGATGCAGTCGCCGGAGCTTCTGGTCCTGGGCTTCCACCGTTCCAACCTGTTCCTGTCGGTCCGGCAGGTGAGCACCCAGAACGACCGCGTCGAGGCCATCCGAGCGGAGATCCGGCAAGCCGGCTTGCCGGGCATCGTTTACTGCGCCACGCGCAAGGCCGCCGAACAGGCCGCCGGTGCGCTGGTCGGCGCGGGCTACAAGGCGCTGCTCTATCACGCCGGCCTGCGGGATGAAGAGCGCACGCAAGTTCAAGAGAAGTTCATGGGCGGAGGAGCGGACCTGGTGGTCGCGACCAACGCCTTCGGAATGGGCGTCGACAAGGCGGACATCCGGTTCGTCATCCACTTCAATCTGCCGCGAACTCTGGAAGCCTACTACCAGGAGGTCGGGCGCGCCGGCCGCGACGGCAAGCCGTCACGCTGCCAACTGCTCTACAACCACGGCGACACTCACGTGCAGCGGTTCCTGCTGGAGGGCAACTTCCCTCCGGAGTCGCTGGTGCGGGAGGTTCTCGACGCCGTGCGAGAGGCGGGGCCCGTCGCCCGCGAAATGACCCTGGCGCAGATCGCGCGGCTCTTGCCGGGCCGCGTGAACGAGCGCGCCGTGGGGACCTCTCTGGCACTCCTGGAGGAGGCGGGCCACCTGCGGCGGATGTGGCGGGACGAGCACAGGGCAGGCGTGCGGTTGCTGCTGTCTCCGGCGGAGGCCGGCCGGCGAGTGGACGCCCGCAAACGGTTGGCGCGCTCCGTCCTGGAGGGGCTCCTGGCGATGGGAGTCCAGCACGCCGCGGAGGGACTCTCGCTCGAGCTGGCGAGCTGCGCCGGGTCGCTCGGACTCTCCGAGGATTCGCTGCGCGACGGCCTGGTGGCGCTCGACGACTCCGGCATCCTGGAGTACCGTCCGCCGTTCCGCGGCCGAGGCGTCGAGCTGACCGGAGAAACAGCCCAGACCCCGATGCGGGTCGACTTCGCGGAGCTCGACAAGCGGGCCAAACGCGAGGAGAACAAGCTCCAGAAGATGGTGAACTACTGCTGCACGCAACGCTGCCGGGGACGGTTCATCCTGGATCACTTCGGCGACGCTTCGACGAAGGGCCCTTGCGGAACGTGCGACGTCTGCGTCTCTCCCGTGCCCCGCGCAGCTCGAGGGCTCTTCTCCGCGCTGGCCGGCGCCGTCGTCAGACCGGTTGTCACCGGTCTCAAACGCTCCGCCGGGTCCTCGACGGCAGCCCGGACCGCGAAACCGCCGTCCGTCCGCCCGGCACCCGCGTCGGACATCATGTCCTCGGAGGACCGGACGCTGATGACGGCGCTGAAGGCGCTGCGCAGTTCGCTCGCCCTGCAGGCGCGCGTGCCGGCCTACATCGTGTTCAACGACCGCTCGCTGCTGGAGCTGGTCCGACTTCGCCCGCAGACGCCCGCCGCGCTGGAGGCCGTTTACGGCTTCGGCCCAACGAAGGCGGTCCGGTACGGCGCCGCGATTCTCAGGACGATCGGCAGAGACAGCGCGTAGGGAAGAGAAAAAAAGGAAGTTGTCGGTTCGAGATTCGGGATTCGAGTGGTGAGACTCTCG
>JACQFU010000246.1 GCA_016199905.1 Candidatus Wallbacteria bacterium | reverse complement strand
GGCAACGGGGGGCAAGGACGCTCAACTCCAACCGCGACAACTTCGAGGCAACGGGCCAGGCGTGGGCCATCGCAACCACCTCCTGAGCCCATCATGCGGCATCGTTAAGCCGATTCCCATGCTCCCAGCGGGTGATTGTCAACTTTCGCCTCGCTTCCGAGGAGCTCAGGACCGTCCTCAATCTGGCGCGGCCCAAGGTCCTCGTCAGCGCCCCGGAACACACAGACGCGGCCTCGACGGGCGTGCCTGCCGCGACACGTCTCTTCTCGCTGGGCGCGTCGCCCGGCGGCGCGCTCTCCTACGAGGCCGCCACCTCCGAGGTTTCCGACGCTCCCTTCGACGCGCTCCCCGCGAGCCTCGACACGGTCCATCAGGTGCTCTACACCTCCGGGACCACCGGTCAGCCCAAGGGTGCGATGTTGACGTTGGGGCAGGTCCACTGGAACTCTCTCAACACGGGTATCGCCACCGATCTCACGTCCCGGGACTCCACCATTACCTACACGCCCCTTTTCCATACGGGCGGCCTGCACGTTCTCTCGACGCCGCTGTTCCATCGAGGGGCCACGGTATTCCAGATGGCGGCCTTCGACGCCGAGCGCATCCTGGCAGCCCACGAACGCTACCGCATCACGACCCTCTTCGGAGTCCCGACCACTTTCCAAATGCTCGCCGAATCTCCCTCCTTCTCGCGGACAGACCTATCCTCTGTCCGCTTCTGCCTGTGCGGCGGCGCGCCGTGTCCGATCCCTCTGATCGAGACCTATGCCGCGCGCGGCCTGGTCTTCAGGCAGGGATTCGGAATGACGGAGGCCGGGCCCAACTGCTTCAGTCTTCCGCCCGAGGATGCCGTCCGGAAGGCGGGCACCGTGGGAAAGCCGATGCTGCACGTCGGCGCCCGCGTGGTCGACGCCGCCGGCGCTGCTGTCCCCGCCGGCATCATAGGCGAGCTGGAGTTGTCCGGCCCCATCGTCAGCGCCGGCTACCTCGAAAACCCCGTCGCGACTGCCAACTCCCGCCGGGACGGCTGGTTCCGCACGGGCGACCTCGCCTCCGTCGATACCGACGGGTACTTCCGCATCGCCGGCCGCAGCAAGGAGATGTGGATCTCGGGCGGCGAAAACGTCTATCCCGCGGAGATCGAGAACGCCCTGGCAACTCACCCGGGAGTGGCCGAAGCCTGTTGCTTCGGGGTGCCGGACCCAAAGTGGGGCGAAATCGGCTGGGCTGCGGTGGTCGCCCGCCCGGGCCACGTGGTCAGCTCCGAGGGTCTGATCGATTTCCTGAGACAGCGCTTGGCTCGATACAAGGTGCCTCGACGAGTCGACCTGGTGCTCGAGCTTCCGCGCAACGCCAGCGGCAAGGTGCTCAAGAACTATGTCCGGGCGCTGATGGAAGAAAGCGACGGAGCCGCGAAATGACCGCGGGCAGGCGCGTCACGGCCGGGTCGGAGCTAGCTCCGCTTGGTTTTCCGCGTAGCCCGAAGAGGCGGCGCCTCGGGCGAGCCGGGGTCGTTCTGCAATGGGGCGCTGCTTGGCCGGCCCAGTTCTACATAGGCCTTGAAGGCCGCGGGCAGGTGCTTCTGGAAGAAATCCCGGACGACTTGCTGCTGCAGCCCGGCCAGCTCTCGCAGAAAATCGATCGACATCGCGGCGGAGACGGCGCCGCCGCCTTCGGTCAGCAGGGCGAGCAGCGTCGTCTGCGTCAAGTCCTCGCCCGAGCGGGCGTCGCGCACGACGAACTCCACCCGCGCTCGGGCCAGCGACAACAGTTCGTCGCGCCCGATGCACCGGTGCTCCACCGTGTCGTAGAGCCGGCGGTTGCCGTAGCGCTTGATCAGTACCGCAGCGTGACCCTGGCGGACCTGGCGCGCGCGGCGCGGCTGTCGCCCGGCGCGCCGTATCAGCACTTCAAGGGCAAGGAGCAGATCTTCGACGAGCTGGCGAAGAGCTTTGGCGGGGCGCTGGCCTCGCGGCTGGAGGCGGCGCTCGCGTCGGCGCCCGCGCGGGGGAATCGGTTGACCGGACTCTACGTCGCGTTGCTGGAGGCCCTGGCGGCCGAGCGCGATCTGTTCACGCTGTTCCGGGAGGCGGAGTTCGCCGTCGGGCGTAAGCCCTATGAGGCGCTGCTGCCGGTCATCGAGATCCTGGAGCGGGCCGTGGCCGGCAGCCCTGCGCGCGGCCACGATGAAGCTCGGGCGCTCGCCTGGTGCCTGTTCTCGTTGGCCTACTTTCCGGCGATCGTGCGCAGCGTCTGGCGCGACGCAGGGCAGCCGCCGGCGGCCGACGTGGCCCGGGAGCTGGCCCGTCTGGCCAGGCACGGCATCGAGAAGGGACCTGCACGCAGGGCTCAGCCGTCAAAGGCTTCGTTCTATCCGGCGGAGGAAACGACTCCTCATCCAGCATCCTTGCCGGCTCGCGATCGAATCCTTTCATCGGCCGAGCAGCTCTTCTCCGAGAAGGGTTTTTCGGCCGCGACGGTCTCGGCGATCGCGCGGCACGCGCGCGTCAGCGACACGGCGGTCTTCCTCCACTTTCGGACCAAGGAGGAGCTGCTGGGCGAGGTCGTAGGGCGCATTCGGGCCGATCTGGGCCGGGCGGTCCGAACGGAAACGGCCGGCCTGGCGCGCCGGGCCGACTTCGAAGAGGCCGGGTTGCTTGCGTTCTTCGGATTCCTGCGCGAGCGTCCGGGCGTCTACCGGATCGTGCGGGAGGCCGAGTTCGTGGCGCCGGCAGTGGGGCAGGACTACTATCGGAGCCTGATGGCTCCCTATGCCGCCGGGCTCTCGGCAGCCGCGGTGGCTCGTGAGGTCGGAACGCTCGATGCGGCCGTGACCGCGCAGGCGCTGATGGGCCTGGGTCACTGGCTGGGGCTGCTGGCAATCGTCGACGGGGCGCTCGACAGGGAGACTGCGGTCTCCGTGGCGCGCCGGTTCGTGCGGCGGGGGCTGGCGGCATTCGTGGCGGACGGCCGGGAGGATCGATGACGGCAAAGACGAGCGGTACCAACGGCAAGGGACTTTCGGCCGGCGAGCTGACGACGCGCTCGCAGGCCTTCCTGCAGTACCTGCAGGACCTGTCCAGTCGCGGCGAGAGGGCCACCGAGGAGCAGCTGGCCTCGCTCGGGATGGCGAGGACGCCGTACACGGTTCTCTACGAAGAGGGCAGCTGCCGGGTCCTGAGCTACGAGGTGCTGGGCGAGCGCAACGACGCCCCGCCGATCCTCATGGTCTACTCGTTCATCAATCGGTGGTACATCCTGGACTTGCAGCCCGGGCATAGCTTCATCGAGACGCTGTCGCGAGCGGGCCACAAGGTCTACCTCATCGATTGGGGCATCCCGGGGCCCGAGAATGACGACCTCGACCTCGACTACTACCTGGAGAAGGTGGCGCTGCGGGCCGTGAAGCGCATCCGGCGCGCGGAAGGCGGCCGAAGGCTGACTCTGTTTGGCTACTGTATCGGCGGGACCCTCACGGCGATGATGGCCGCGCTGCACCCCGAACACTACGCGGGTCTGGTGCTGCTCACGGCGCCGCTCGATTTCGAGGACGCGGGCATCCTCTCCCTGTGGACCAACCCGAAGTTCTTCGACCCCGAAAAGATCACCTCCGCCTTCGGCAGCGTGCCCGAGAAGATCCTGCATGCCTCGTTTCCCTACATGAAACCCAAGGAACACCTGGCTCGCAACCGGCTGCTGTTCGAGAACATCCTGGATGAGAAGTACGTCCGCAACTTCCGGAGCATCGAGCGTTGGTCGACGGACAACGTCCCGTTCCCGGGGCGCGTCTACCACGATTTCGTCAAGGGCTGCTACCAGAAGAACCAGCTGGCCAAGGGCGAGTTCCGTGTCGGCGACCGCACGGTCGACCTGGGGCGTGTGAGCTGCCCCGTGCTGAACATCTACGCCAAGAACGACCACATCGTGCCGTGCGCGACCGCCGAGCGTTCGGCGCAGCTGCTGGCGGGCACCAAGACCTGGAACCATCCCTATGAGGCCTCTCACATAACTGTGACCGTGGCCCATCCCATCCGCGAGACGGTCTGGAAAGACACGCTGGACTGGCTCCGAACCAACACTACCCGGAGGAGCAACTGAGTCGCTCTCGACTCGGAGGAGCCCATGAGTAGCAAAGTGTTTATGGTGAGGACGACCCTCGCGACGCTGGTCCTCGCGGCGCTGTCCTTGGCGGCACCGCTGGCCGCCTCGGACCTCTTCCTGCCGGAGCCCGTCGCGGTCTTCGAGAAATCCGACGCGGGTTGCTGGGAGAGGGTGGAGCTTCTGCGCGATCCGCACCCGGCTTTCCGGCAGGAGACCTTCAGCCCTGCGGGACTGCAGCAAGACCCGTGGATCATCAAATGGTTCGGGGGAAAGAAGGACCCCCACTCCGGAGAATTCCTCCTGCACTGCGCTCCGGGGTTCCGCTCGGCGCGCCGCCCCGTGCCCGTGCTGCTGGTGCACGGCGCAGCCGACAACGCCAACCGAGCCTGGATCCATCCGCTGGACCACTTCCTGGGCCCCGGGCAAAAGCCCAAGGACACAGGTTTCGCCCTGAGTCTTGCCCGGGACGGCTTCGCTGTCTTTGCCGTCACCTTCGCCCACTCCCAGGGCGACGACTTCATGCAGGCCGAGCACCTGGCCAACGCGATCGCGCGCATCCGGCGCCTGCTGGGCCGGGACGCCGATCCGGGGTTCTCGGTCGACCTCGTGGCGCACTCCAAGGGCGGAGTGGCAGCCCGGCTCTACCTGAGCGACGCCAGGACGCTCTTCCCGAAGAAGACCTTCCTGAGCGACTTCCGGGGCGACGTGCGGCGCTGGGTGGCCGTGGGCTGTCCGATGCTCGGCGTCGACACGGCCTTCCGCTACTACGGGTACAACCTCTGGGTCGATCAGCAGTCGACGATGAACGCCCCGCTCGCGGCCGAGAAGATGCTCCTTTACGGCCTCTGGACTGACGTGGGCGATCGCTCGATCTACACCGACCGGGGCAACGCGTTCCCCGGCCAATGCCAGGTGCTCTACGACCTGGACGGCAGCGGTGTGGAGCCTCTGGCGCCGGACAGCTACACCGTGGATGGCAACCTGACCATGCAGGCCCTCTATCACGGCGGGACAACGCTCTTCCTTCAGTCCCGAGGAATCAAGGCCGCCATCGCCCAAGGCGAGCGGCTCATCTACCGGCTCGAGGAGCGCGGCATCGATCCTCGGGTGAAGCTGGCCGTCCTGGCCGGGAAGAAACCGTTCGACCACCTCAGTTCCGGCGGCCGGCTGATCCCGGTCTGGAACAATCCTCTCTCGCCCACCTCCGACGGAGTGGTTTTTCTTTCATCGGCGCAGCACGTGGAAGGCGCCATGCGGCGCGGAGCGAAACTGCTCGGGAAAGAGATCCTCGACCTCAACCACCTGGCCCTGGCGTACGACCCCGCTGCCTTTGCGCAGCTGGAACGTTGGCTCCAGGATTCCGAAAGGAGGCCCCGTGAATAACCCGTTCGACATGGGCCGCGAAATGATGATCACCTGGGAGAAGTCCGTCGGGGAGATGCTGGAGCGTCTGTCTCGCAGCGAAGGATTCCTCAAGCATATGAGCGACGGCTTCGGCCGATCGCTGGACTTCAAGAAGCAGATCGATCAGCAGCTGCAAGCCAGCCTCGAGGCGCTCAACGTCCCGACCAAGGCCGACATGCAGCGCATCCTCACGTACCTGCTCCGGATCGAGCAGAAGCTGCTCGATCTCGAGGACCGCCTCTCGGAGCTGGGCACGCCGCCGGCCGCTGCTCCCGTGCTCTCCCGGACTCCCAAGAGCCGGCCGACGGCCCCGAAGAAGAAGGCGCCGGCGCCGAAGAAGTCTCGGCGAAAGTAACCACTCCGGAACGCGACGGCACCCGTGGCCCCGGTTCCCCAACTCGACAGGAGTCTTCCAATGCGTCTGGCAAACAAGGTTGCGATCATCACCGGGGCTGGGTCGGGCATCGGCGCTGAGACGGCGAAACTGTTCGTCGCGGAAGGCGCCAAGGTTCACGCGTGGGACGTGCGGCCCGAATCCCTGGCCGCGCTCGCCAAGGGAGTTGGCGACGGGCTGCGCACTGCCGTCGTCGACGTCACCAACCGCGCTTCCATCGAGGCGGCCGTTGCCCAGGCCCTGCAGGTCGACGGCAAGATCGACGTCCTGATCAACAACGCCGG
The DNA here is from genome assembly GCA_016199905.1 of Candidatus Wallbacteria bacterium. GTDB lineage: Bacteria > Muiribacteriota > UBA6191 > JACPRK01 > JACPRK01 > JACPRK01. Next base: position 7,732 of record JACQFU010000246.1, on the reverse strand, counting down.
CATCACCGCCGACGCAACCCTGTTGAAAATGGAGGAGTCGGCCTTCGATCGAGTCATCGCCGTCAATCTGAAGGGTGTCTTCAACTGTTCCCAGGCTGTGGCTCGAGTCATGAGCCAGCAGCAAAGCGGCGTCATCCTGAACGCCAGCTCCATCGTTGGCCTATACGGCAACTTTGGGCAGGCCAACTACGCGGCCTCGAAGGCCGGTGTCATCGGCATGACGCGCACGATGGCTCGGGAACTGGCGCGATTCAACGTCCGCGTCAACGTTGTGGCCCCCGGTTTCATCCTGACGGACATGACGGCCAAGATGCCCGAGAAGGTCCTCGAGATGATGAAAGAGAAGACGCCTCTCAAACGCAACGGCACCGCACTCGAGGTCGCAAAGGCCTACCTGTTCCTCGCCTCCGAGGACGCCTCGTTCATCACCGGGCAGGTCCTGGGCGTGGATGGCGGACTGGTGGTTTGAGAGCTGTCCGCTTTGACGGGCGCTCGGGGCCGCGCTAAGACTCTGGGGCGAGATGTCTCGTCCTTCATTGCTGCCACTGCTTGCCCTGACGCTTCTCTCGGCCGCCGTGCCCGCGCGAGCCGACTGGATGTTGCTTTACGAAAAGGCGACCGGAAAGATCCTGATCGTGCAGATGATGCCTCCCGACGAGGCCCTTGCCCATCTCAAGCTGCCCGGTCCACGGCCCGGCACTGCGCGGCTCCACTGGAAGGGCTCGGAGCTGCCGGTGCCTGCGACGAGCCGGGTGACGCCGCAAGGCCAGGTTGCCTTCGATGAACGCCCGGCACCGATCCTCACGGTCGTCCCCCCGCTGGTGCAGCCTGCTCCAGCCATCAGCGCTCCGATCGCGAACGCACTTCCGGACGTGCCGGCGTCGTTCCTGCCCCGCGTCCGTCGGCCGCCGGCCCCCAGCGCCCTGGAGCGACTCCGCGCGCTTCACGACTCCGAAGTGGGGTTGACGGTCCCCAGGCCGCTGCCCGCCGCCTTCGAGACTCCCGGCACTCGCCCCTAGCGTTGGCGGCGCGCCTCGAGGCTCTCCACGAAGTTCTCGAAGGCGGCGAAGTAGGCCTTCGGGTCGGTCCCGTAGAGGTCGTTGTGCAGGCCGCCCTTGTCGAAGAAGCGCTTGGGCTCGGGTGCCGCGCGGAAGACACGTTCGCCGTGGTGGAAAGGGATGATCTCGTCGGCGTGCCCGTGGATGACCATCACGGGACACTTCACGCGCGCGATCCGGGCCAGGTTGTCGAAGTGTCGCGGGATGAACGGAGTCCAGAGACTGTAGGGGAAGATGGACGCCGCGATGTCCTTCACCGAACAGAAGGGGCTCTCGGCGATCAGCCCGGCCGGCGTACGGAAGGTCGCCAGCTCGATCGCCACGGCCGCGCCCAGCGAGCGGCCGAAGAACAGGACGCGCTCGGGATCGACGCCCGGGCGAGCGAGCAGGTGGCCCAACATCGCCCGAGCATCGAGGTAGGCGCCCTTCTCCGACGGACTGCCCTGGCTTTTGCCGTAGCCGCGGTAGTCGAAAAGCAAAATGTCGACTCCCAGCCGTGCCAGCCTGGCTGCGTTTTCCGCGCGGTCGGAGATGTTCCCCGCATTGCCATGCATGAAGAGCAGGCTGTATCGAGGACGAGTCCGCGTCACCGGCGAACCGGGGGCCGGGGCTGCCGCCGGTACCCACCAGCCGTGCAATTGCACGCCGTCCTCGGCGGTGACGTGCACGTCCTCGTAGTCGGCGCCGTGGTTGCGCGGGGTCTCCGTGAGCTGCCGGTCGGGGATGAATACCAGGCGGTCCTCGACGGCCAGCAGCACCACCAGCAGCGCGAAGTAGGCGCCGCCGAGCAGGTACAGGATGCTCATACGCGATCGCTCTTTCGTGTCCGAATGACGGCCGCTGCCGGGCTGGAGAGCAGGTTGCGGCGGCGCGCCGTCGTCGGTCATCGCGCCGGCTCAACTCGCCAGCGCCCGGAGCTTGGGCACGGTCTCCTTGTTCGCCAGCACGACCATGACGCTCTCGGGCGCCAGCAGGGTGGTCGCCGGCGGGTTGTAGACGAAACGATCGCTTCCCTTCGGCCGGAAGGCGATAATCAGCACGCCGCACTTTTCGAAGAGCGCCGCCTCGGCGATCGTCTTCCCGGCAATCGACGAGTTTTGCCGGACCTCGAGCTCCTCGAAACGGGCGGCGGACTGCGTGTCGCGCAGCATCTCGTCGAGGAAGTTGACGACCTTCGGCCTGAGCATTTCGCTGGCGATGCGCATTCCGCCGATGAAGATGGCCGTCACGACGGCGTCCGCACCGGCCTTCACCAGTTTGTCCCGGCTGCGCTGGTCGACGGCCTTGGCAACGATTCTCACGTTTCGATTCAGCTGCCGGGCCGAGAGCGTCACAAAGAGCGCGTCCTTGTCGGACTCCAGGACGATCATCAGGCCCTTGGCTCTCTCGATGCCGGCTTCGATGAGCACTTCATCGTCGGTGGCGTCGCCCTGCAGCACGTGGAACCCGTGCTGATAGTGCTCCACGATCTTCGAAACGCGCGCCTGGTCGTTTTCGATCATGACGAACGGGTTGCCCGTGCTAATGAGCTCGTGGACCACCACCAGGCCCGTCTCGCCGCCGCCGCAGACGATGTAGTGGTCCTTGAGCGCCTGGATTGCCTTGATCATCTTGCGCCTCCGCAGGTACTCCGCCAGGTCGCCCTCGACCAGATAGGCCGTGACGGTTGAGGTACAGAAAATAACTACGCCGTAACCCGTGACCACCAAGACGATGGTGAAGATGCGCAGCGCCGGGTTGTCCGACAGGTCGTGCGCCTCCTCGTACCCGACCGTCGTGAGCGTGATCGCCGTCATGTAGACGGCGTCGAGCAGCGACCACTTTGCGCCTCCCAGCACCATATAGCCGGCCACGCCCGTGAGGAACGTGAGTAACAGCAGCAGGACGCAGTATTTGATGCGTTGAAGCACGGGTCGCGATTACGATAAGCGCACTTCGGTTTCGAATCAAGCGGCTCCGGGAACCGCGCCCCGCGCCCCCGACCGCCCCGGAGGATGCCACGTGGACCGATCGACGTTGGAGGCGCACCTGCTGACGACCCGCGAGTCGGTGCAGCGCATTCAGCGAAGGTACGTCGAGCTGTTCCACGATTGCGCGCCGGTGATCGACCTCGGATGCGGTCCGGGCTACTTTCTGGAACTGCTGCGGACCGCGGGCATTGCTGCTCGCGGCGTGGACGCCGACGCCGCCCAAGTCGCAGCCGCCGCAGCCGAGGGGCTCGCAGTCGAGGGCGCCGATCTGCTGGAGTTCATGCAAGCGGCGGCTCCGGCGAGCGCCGGCGGAGTCTTCTGCGCCCACGTCGTCGAGCACCTCCCGGCGTCCGGCGCCGAGCGTCTGGTGGCGGGCTGTCATCGGCTGCTCGCGCCCGGGGGCACGATCGTGCTCGTGACGCCCAACAGTCGCGCCCTCTATTCGCATCTGGAGTACTTCCACGCCCACCCCGGCCACGTTCGCTTTTACCATCCGGACCTGCTCTCCCACATGTTGCTGTCGGTCGGCTTCCGGATTGCCGGGATCGGTGAAAATCCGCCAGGCCAGCCCTTCTTCGGCGATCGCCTGCCGCGGATCCGTCAACTGGCCGAGGAGCTCGGGCGCCCCAGGCCGATGGCGGGCGTCGCAGGGCCGGGAGGCCTGCGCCGGGCGATACGCAGGCGCGTGCTAGCCTGGGTGGCGCCCTGGATCGATCAGCTCTCGCTCGAGATCGCCGAGGTTGGGACCTTCGCCGCCGATGTGGCGGAGCGGCTGGATCGGCCCCCGGAGGTCTACGTCATCGGCAAGAAGTGACCGAGCGTTCAGCGAAGAGACGCGGGTTGCCTGCGGAAGATATCGCGCTTGAGGCTGGCCACCCGGTCGATGAACAGCACCCCGTCGAGGTGGTCGATCTCGTGTTGCAGCACCACGGCCTCGAAGCCCTCCGCCGTGAGTGTCAGCTCCTCCCCGGCGCGATCGATGCCGCGCACGGTGACTGCCGTGGCCCGCAACACGTTGGCCGTATAGTCCGGAAGCGACAGGCAACCTTCACGAAAGATCTGGCTGCCCTCCCGGGCGAGCACTACCGGATTGGCCAGCACCAGTAATCCGCGATTGGCCACGGGCTTGCGATGGCGCGAGGCGTCGATCGCGATGAGCCGCCGGGCGTCGCCGGTCTGGGGCGCCGCGATCCCCACACACCCTGGAAAGCTGTTTACGGTTTGCACCAGATCGGCGGCCAGCGCGTCCGCAGAGCCGTCATAGACCTCGATTGCGCTGGAGACCCGGCGCAGTTCGGGCGCCGGGTAGGTCAGCACGGGCAGGACGGGCATGCAGGGCGTGGACCGCGCCCGGGCTAGAGCGCGGCGGTCTCGAGCGGATTGACGTGAATCTCGACGCCGATCTCGGCTCCAAGCTCGCGGAGGCGCCCCTCCAGCGCAGGCAAGTCCGTTCCCTGCGGGACGACGATCTCCAGCACGAGCAGGTAGACCCGCGCGGCGCCGGACTGAACGACCTTGGATTCGAGGTCCGTGATGTTCGCCCCCCCGGCGGCCAGCAGGTCGGTGACGCGCCAGACGATGCCGGGCTTGTCGGCTCCGGTGACGCTCACGACGTAGGCGGGCCGGCCGTCCAATTCCTCGCCCGGGCCCGGATCGGAGGTTACGTCGCGGAGCGCGACGAGGAGCTCCATGTCGTGACGCACCGCGTCAAAGCGCTCGTCGAGCTCGCGGAGATCGAGCCCGGGCGGAGCCGAGAGCATCAAAAGTATCGCAAACTCGCCGCACAGGATCGTCATCGAAGCGTCCTCGATGTTGCAGTCCGACTCGTAGAGCACCCGGGTCACGCGCGACGCGATCCCGGGCCGATCCTTTCCCACCGCGGTCAAGACGATCATTGGAGACCTCGAGCCTGCGGCGCAGCTCCAGACTGCAGCTCTCGCTTCGGCCTGCCGGCTGCCGCTACTTCACCTTCGCCAACGCAATGGAGACCGCGGCGTTGAGGTCCGGACCTCGCAGCCCGGCCGTGATCACCTTGCCGTCCGTATCGACCAGGACGAGGAAGGGGATGCCCTCGACGCTGTACTTCTGGCAAACCTCGGACTCGAAGCTCTTTCCGGGGAGGGCGACAGGCCAGGCGATGCCGCGATCCTTGGCGAACTTCTCGACCTTCTTTTCGTTCCCGGCGTCGTCCAGGCTGATCCCGATCATCGCGAACTTGGCATCCCTGTGTTTCTCGGCGAGCTTCTTGAGCCCCGGGATCTCCTTGTAGCAGGGCAGGCACCAGCTGGCGAAAAAATCGATGAGCACGACCTTGCCTCGGTGGGCCTTGAGCGAGACCGGCTTTCCATCCAGACCCTTCAGCTCCACGTCGGGAGCCGGCTGTCCCATGAAGCCCAGGGTCCGCTTGGTGCCCTGGAGCCGCGCGACCTCCTTTGGGGCGGAGATTTTCTTCAGGCAGTTGTCGACGGCCTGGATGGCCTTCTCTTTGTTGCCGCGTTTCTGCCATGCCTCCGACTCGCCCAGGAAGCCTTGGGCGGCGATGCCCGTGTCCTTGTCCGCCTCGAGTTTGCCGAACTCGGCCACCGACTTCGTCACGTCGTCCAGAAGGTCGTACGCATAGGCTACGAGGAAGGTCGCGTTACCCATGAAGTCGACGAGCTTCGGGTCCTTTCGCAGGACCTCCAACTCCTCGATGGCCTTCTTGCCCTCGCCGGCCTCGATCAGGAACTTTGCTCGCTCCAGCCTCAGCTCCGGGGCGGCCTTGGCGTCGGGGTGGGCCTGGATCTGCTCGGCGAGGGCGCCGACGAGCATGTTCACCAGTCCCACCGCATAGCCTTCGCGATTGGGGCTGTTCGGGAATTCGGCCACGAGTTTTCGCAGGATCTTCTCCGCCTCCGCCATCCGCGCGGCTTGATCCTTGGGGTCCTTCGGCTGCGCACCGCGCAACTTGTCCAGCTGATTGACGACCGCCTGTTCCGCGCTGGACAGCGGCGTCTGAGGCATCGAATGCGGGTTGGCCGGCGCCTGAGCGTGGGCGTGCCCCGCGTGCGGATCGCCCGCCTCTCCGGGTGGATTTGCCGGCGCCGCGACTGCGGACTCCTGGGCCGTCGCCGCGGCGAAAAAGAGCGGCAGCATCAGCGAGGTGGAGAGCAACAAGAGAGAGGCGCGCATGGAGGGGCTTCTTTCAAAGCTTGGACGGCCGGACGGTCCGGACGCGATGGCGGGAATGGCGCTATTATATCGGACCTCGGGCGGGAAAGGTGCATCGTGAGAGCTGGGCGAAAGGTCCTTCTGATGGCTGCAGCGGCCACGCTTCTCGGCGCGCCCGGGGGCCGGTCCGCCGGCGCCGACCGGTTGCAGGCGGCGCTCGAGCAGGCCGCGCGCGTCCCCGGCCGGCAACTCTGGGCGGCCGACGCCGACACCGGTAACCTGCTGGCCAGCGCGCCGCGAGGCAGTCCGGCGCTGGGCCCGCGCCCCCCGGGATCGCTCCTGAAGGTGTTCCTCTACTTGCTGGCTGCCGACCGACTCCCCGGTTGCCTGTCGGCGCTGGCGAGCTGTGGCTCGTCCCCGGCCGCGGTGCGGGCGCTCGACGCTTGCTGGGACCGCCGCGGACACGGCAACGTCGGGTTCCGCGAGGGGTTGGCTTACTCGTGCCAGCGCTTTGCGTCGATGCTGGCGGCGCGGGTGGAGCCTGAGGCCGCTCGCGCCTTCTTTCGAGGGCTTGGGCTCCAAGTCGAGCCAGGCGCCCGAGCTGGGGGAAAAGCGGTACAGGAGGGCGCGCGGCGGCGGGCGGCCGAGCTCACAGGACACGACGGCACCATTCGCGCCGAGCCCCTGGCACTGCTTGCGGCGCTCGTGGCCTGCGTCAACGGCGGGTATCTCTACCGGCTCGACGGCGCGAAACCGGTTCTGGTGAGGCACTACCTGTGGCGTCCGGAGGCCGTGCGCGCCGTACGCGAAGGACTGGAGCTGGCTGCGCTTGCCGGCACTGCCAGGGTCGCCGGCCTGAAGGGCTGTCTGGCCAAGACCGGAACCGCGCCGACCCTGCTGCCGGACGGACGAGTCGATCCGGCCAGCACTCAGGGTTGGGCGTTTGCTTGCCTGGCCGAAGGGCGGCCTCGCGTGGCAATCCTGGTCCACCTGGACCGCGGCATCGGCGCGCAGGCGGCGGCAGTGGCTGGAAAGGCGCTGGCGATCTGGCGGGCCGCCGGAGACGCGAAATGACCGGCCGGCGGACTCTGCTGCCGGGGCTCCTGCTGGCCCTGGTCCAGGCCGTCGCTCCATCGGCGGCCTGCCGGGCTCAACTGGCCAGATCCGCGGCGCCCCTGAATCATCCGGTGAAGGTCTGCCTCTTCGGCTTGCTGGCGCCAAAGGAGGTCCGCCTCGCGCCGCTTCAGAGCGCCAGTCTCACGGCCCGCTCGGGCGAGCGCCGGTCGACGCTCTCGCTGGCGAGCGGCTCGTGCCGCCTGTCAGTAGAGGGAAAGGACAAGGTGAGTCTCGAGGTTGCGACGGCGGCGCTCCGAGGCCTCGATCGCGTGACGACGACCCGAGGCCGCTACAAGCTGAGCGTGGCCGGGGCGGCCGATCGTACCGTGGAGGGGACGCTCGGCTTCGTGGCGCGCGGCGGTGCGGCTCGGGTGTTGCTGGAGCTGGCGCCGGGGGAGCTTGCGGAGGCCGTCGCGCTCGTCGAGCGTCAGCCCGGCG
>JACQFU010000245.1 GCA_016199905.1 Candidatus Wallbacteria bacterium | reverse complement strand
GGAATGCCTCGGTGCCTGCCCAGTTTTGGACTTGTTTCGTGGCAACCACTCAGCCATCGAGGACACGAAGTGGGTCACGAAGGATCTTCTCCGCTCGGACTACTCTTCGCGCCCCTCCCCCGGACAGCAAGAACCCCGGCTCTTGCGAACCGGGGCTCCTGGGAGAGGATGCGTTGTCGCGGTGTCTTTCTCAGGCTTCCTGCTCGTACCAGCCTTGCGGCTGATTCCACACTGGCCTGCGAACCGTTGGCGCATCGCTGCGCTGGTTCGTCACTCTTGGGTCCATCCTCACGTTCCCTACCGCTCCGCAGTCTTGCGACCTGAGACTTTCGGGACAACCTGCCGACGGCGATTGGATCCGCATCCTTGCTCGAATCGGGACTTGAGGCCATCGCCTCCCGACTCTGGCGCCACGCGGAACCGGGTTGCTCGGAGAGTCGGCGTCAGCTTTGAACTCTCCAGCCGGGGTGAGTACTCGGGGACTTTCCTCACCTTCAGTACCTTTACTTCAAAGGCCCGTTTGCATCCGAATCACTCCGAAATGCAATCCATGGAGACCCTTGTCCAACCTCGCCCTCCGGTACAGGAGGACCCCGGGGCCACATCTGCTTTCGAAGATCCGCTCACGAAGCAAGCTCCGTTTCCGAATTCTCCACGCCATTCCCTCGGGCCTGACGGCGTTCGCGTCGAATCTCTTCGACACTGCGAAGACCGGCTCTGCAGAACGAGTCGCCGTCGCGATCGGCGGGAGAGCCGGTGGCGAAGGCCTCGCCGATCTTCAGGTCCTCGTCGGCGTCGTGCGAAGACGCCGCTACGGGCTCGACGCAGAACTCCGGAGTCACACGGCGCATTTTTCGTCCCCGGTGTGATCCTCCTCTCGAGTGTAGGACGAGTTGGCGCCGAGTTCCAGCTCCGCCAGGCCCTCGAAGTCTCTTCCTCGAGCAGCTCGCCCAGCCCGTCCCGGCGGCGGTCCTCTCTCACCCGGCGCCGGAGAGGGGCGCCGCCGGGATGGGGTGGGGACCGATCCAGCGGCCTCGAGGCCGCATCCAAGGGGAGCTCCCCCGCGGGGGGCGCACGGGAGCGCGGCCGGAGGCACTGCAGCGAGCGTGACACGCGCGGTCGGCACGGTAGCCGTCGACTCGTGGGCGGCGAGCTCGACGACGTCGCTCAGGTCCTTCGCGACTCGCGCGTGGCGCGCTCGGTGCCTTGCCGCAGGTTGCGCGAGGGTGGGGCGGGGGCCTTGAGCGACCGACAGCGGAGCGCAGCGAAGCATAGGGAGCGGACAAATCGGGACCGAAGCGAAGCGACGAGCTCGATGCGGCGGCCGTAACGAAGATCAAACCGAGAAGCGATCCTCCCGCCGCATCGTGTCGAGGAGTGAGCGTAGGGCCCCTCCGGTTCCGGCATTGCACGACACGCGACTCCCTGTAGCCCGCATAATCCCCGCTTCAGCACGCGGCCCCGCAGCCGCGGTGAAGGGCCGGCGCCGTGTCGATCGTTGAGACTCAGAAGAGCCGGTAGCGTCATCGCGTATGAGGCTACGCGGCGAGGAGCCGTCTGCTGCAAGCGCAGATTATGCGGCGTACATGCGACCCCCGCCTCAAACAGCGAAGCGGATGTCGGCACACCAGGCGACCTGTCACCCGCCGTCATTGCCGGCTCTCCGGCGGGCACGGGGCGTCCCACCTAGGCCAGTGGACTTGTGCCAAGCCGCGGCTCTCGCCGCCGATCCCGAACGGGTCCGCCACAGAGCCCGTCACGGTCGCACCTCGGCCGGCAGCCGAGTCCGGATGGCGTCATATACCTCGCAGGCAGTCTGCAAGGCATCATCCGCCTCCAACGCCGTCGGTTGCTCCGGTTCTCCCGGGTAGCGGTACCTCCAGGCGTACTCAGTGAGCGCCGCGGTCCGGCGGAGCAACGGCTCGAGCGAGCCGTCGAGCGTGACGCACGCCAAGCCGATCTCCGCCAAATCGTGGGTCTTGCGAAACGGCACGTCGTGCCAGGCGAGGTAGCCCTTCAAACTCTTCTCGGCAGCTTGCTGGGCGTGAAACACGATATCCCAGAGCAGCGGCGGATCGGCCGTCAGCTCGTGGCGTGCTGCCCTCAGGTCCTGCGCAGCCTTCGTCAGCCACGCTCGGGTGTCTTCCACCCGAATGGCGTCATGCGGCATGAAGAAGAATCCCTTCTCGTACTACCGTTGCTGGCAACGAAGCCTTGAGGTGCAGGCGGCTATCAAAACGGCTCCGTGTCCAGACCAGAACATCCACGGCAGTGCCCGTTCCCCAAAGCACCTCGTAGGCCAGCCGACTCCGCTGCCGCTCCGGAGGGGCCATGTCAGGCACGACGAGCAGTAGATCGTAGTCACTGTCTGGGCCGGTATCTCCTCGTGCTTGCGAGCCGAACAGATACACCTGTTCGGGCTTGTAGGCTTCGACGAGCCGAGAGACTACTTCGGCTAGCCGCGGATCCTCGATGGATCCACGTTGAATCTTGTTGCCGAGTTCGCTCTCTATCACGGTCATCGGCCAACGACGATGCTTCGGCTTAACGATTGTCGGGTCATGTTTTCAGCCTTGGAGTTCCAATGGACAGGCCGCAGCGACGTATACACTCACGATACAGAAGAGCCAGCCACTCCATTACGAACGCAACCCAGCGGCGATGATGTGTCAAGTTCATCGAAAGCTAGTAGAGCGTTTTCAAATCAACGCTACAGTCCAAGCATCATGGTT
>JACQFU010000242.1 GCA_016199905.1 Candidatus Wallbacteria bacterium | reverse complement strand
CGTCGGTGTTGACGATGATGTCGGCCCCCAGCCGGAGCGACTCCTCGATGCCGGCGCGGAAGGCGCGGGCCAGCCCCCGGGTGGAAGGGAAGCGCACGAAGTGGAGCACGCCCGCTGCACGCGCGGCCTCGACGGTACCGTCGGTGCAGCCGTCGTCGACGATCAGCACCTCGATCGCATCGATGCCGGGGATCGACCCGGGCAGGTCGGCGAGAGTCCCGGGAAGCGTCTGCTCCTCGTTCAGGCAGGGGGTCTGGACGATCAGCTTCACGGCCGGGCGTAGAACTCCCTGACGGCATTGGCGACGCGTTCCAGCTCCTCGTCGGCCATTTCCGGGAACAGGGGCAAGGAGAGGATCTGTCCGGCGAGCCGCTCCGTCACCGGGAAGTCGCCGGCCTTGTGGCCCATTGGAGTGAAGGCCTCTTGCAAGTGAAGCGGCACGGGATAGTGGATGAGAGTCCCGATGCCCCGACCTGCCAGGTGCTGCGCCAGCCGGTCGCGCTCGGGGCAGCGAACGACGAAGAGGTGGTAGGTATGGAAGCCGATGGGCGGCATCAGCGGAATCTCGACGGGCAGACCCGCCAAGGCCCCGTGGTACTTGCACGCGAGCCGCCGGCGCTTCTCGATCCAGCCGTCGAGGCGGCCCAGCTTCACGCGCAGCATCGCAGCCTGCAACTCGTCCAGGCGGCTGTTGATGCCGGTCGTGGCGTGATAGTAGCGGCGGGTCTGGCCATAGTTGCGCAGCATGCGCAGCTTCTCGGCGAGGCCCGCGTCGTTGGTGAGAATCGCTCCGCCGTCGCCGTAGGCGCCGAGGTTCTTCGAAGGATAGAAGCTGAAGCAGCCCATCCGGCCGAAAGTGCCTACACGGCGGCCCTTGTAGCCGGTTCCGTGGGCCTGGCAGGCGTCTTCCACCAGCGCCAGGCCCAGTCGCTCACAAAGCGCCAGAATCGGGTCCAGGTCGGCCGGAAAGCCGTAGAGGTGCACCGGCACGACGGCCTTCGTGCGCGACGTGACGCGCGCCTCGATGGCGGCAGGATCGAGGTTCGAGGTGAGGGGATCGACGTCGACAAAAACCGGCGTCGCCCCGCACGAGGTGACGCCCACGGCAGTCGGGAAGGCCGTGTTGTCGGGGATCAGCACCTCGTCGCCGGGCCCCACGCCCATGGCGCGCAGGGCCAGGTGGATCGCCTCGGTCCCGTTGGCGACGCCCACGGCGTGGGAAACCTGATGGTAGGCCGCGAACTCGCGTTCGAAGGCCTCGACCTCCGGGCCCAGAATGAACCAGCCGCTGGCGAAGACGCGGTCGACGGCGGCATGCAGCTCCGCCGAAATTTCGGCGTATTGCCGCTTCAGATCGCTCTGGGGGATCGGCGGCGGGCCGCTCACCAGTACTGTTCCTTGTTCTTCCGGTAGTACTTGACCGTGCGGCGCAGGCCCTCCGGGAAGCTCACCCTCGGCTCCCAGCCGGTGACCTGCTTGAATTTGCCGAAGTCCGCGTAGTAGTCGCCGACCTCGATCTTCTTCTTCTCCTCCGGGAAGGGGACCTGGTCCAGCTGGCCGGTGCCGGCCGCCTCGAGGACTGCCCGGGCGCTGTCGACCACGCTGACCGGTGCGCCGCTCCCCAGGTTGTAAATCTCGCCGTTGGTGGAATCGACGGCACCTGCCAGGAGCAGCGCTTCGACCACGTCGTCGACGTAGTTGAAGTCACGCAGCTGGGCGCCGTCGCCGTAGATCTGGATCTTCTCGCCGTCGATGGCCAGGCGCACGAACCAGTTGAGGTAACCCTGGCGGGAGTGCCTCATTTGGTGGCGCGGCCCGAAAACGTTCGTCAGGCGCAGCGAGACGGCGCGGATCCCGTACACGTTGTTGTAGAGGATGTGATACCACTCGCCGGCCGTGTTGTTGATGCCGTTGGTATCCGTGGGACACAACGGATGCTTTTCGTCCACAGGGAGGTACTGCGCCCGGCCGTACTGGCCGCGAGTGCCGCTGAAAATCACCTTAACCGCAGGGTTGAACTTGCGGCAGGATTCCAGGATCGAGAGCTGGCTCCTGCAGTTGATCTCCAGGTCTGTGAAGGGGTCGGTCATGCTGTCGATGTGGCTGAGGGTGCCGGCCAGGTTGAACAGATAGTCCTGGCCGCGCACCAGCCAGTTGGTGCTCGACTGGTCCCGCACGTCGCTGATGTTGATGCGGACGCGGTCCTTGATCGACTCCACGTTGAAGAGGTTGCCGCCGTAGCCCTCGATCAGGCTGTCGACGACGGTGACCCAGGCGCCGTACCCCGAGAGGCGCTCGGCCAGGTTGGAGCCTATGAAACCGAGGCCGCCGGTGATGAGGCACCGTTTGCCGCGGAAGCGATCTGCGAGGTCCATAGGAGGCTTGGGGCTGGAGGCGTGAGGCCCGGACGGTCAGGCTTTCTTCGCAAGGCAGTATAACGACAGGCCGAGGGGGAAGTCGACGGCGCCGAGGAGCGCGTTCTCCAGTCGCAGCGCAGCGTGGAGGATGGCGTTGACGGCGGGGCCGGGCATCTCGACGTCGCTCTTGGCGGGCATCTGTCCGGGGACGGGGCGCCGCGTCTTGCGGACGAGCCAGGCGATGGGGAAGAGCAGCGAGTTGCGATAGGTCACGCGGATCGGCTCGAAGCCGTGGGCGGGCAGCAGCTCGAGCAGGTCGGCACGGGCGAAACGACGACGGGTATGGACGACGACGTCGTGGGTGCCGCGCATGCTCTCGAGCGCCGGG
>JACQFU010000241.1 GCA_016199905.1 Candidatus Wallbacteria bacterium | reverse complement strand
GCTTCGCGCTATCGCTGTCCTCGAGCGCCGGCGCCGATTCGCCCGAGTTCCAGCAGATAAGCCCGGCCGGCGGCTTCGACGGCATTCAGTTCGAACACCTCGCGATGAATGCGGGTGGCAAGTTCGTCGCCGTCTCCCGATCGCAGGTCTACGTCGGGGACGCCACTGCCGGGACCGTCCGCAAGGTGCTGGACAACTCCCACCTGGGCTTCGTGCTGGAGGACCTCTCCTCCCAGACCTCCCAGAACCAGAGCCATCGCCTCACGCTCGACATCCTAGGAACGAGGCTCGCCATCAATGCGGCGGGCGACTACGTGATCGCCTCCAACACCACGCTCTTCGCAGGCAACGTCGACACCGGCGAGCCCAGGAAGATGTACGAGAACCCCGACGCCACCTTCCAGCAGGTCGCCTTGAACGACGCCGGACACTTCGTCGCCCTCACCGGCCGCAAGCTGCTGGCGGGCAAGGTCCAAGCCTCCGCCGCGGCACAGTTGGCCGAGGACGCCCCGGGCGGCTTCCTCGCCTACTCCGTCGACGGCGTCAACGGCGACTGGGGCGTTGAGGTCGGCGAGTCGCATCTGGCATTGAATGGCACGGGCCAGTTCGTCGCTACCAGCGCCCACGCGGTTTACGCGGGCAGCGTCCCGGCAGCCAGCGCGCGCAAGCTCTTCGAGGACAGTCACACCGGTTTCCGGCACGTGGCCATTTCCGAGGCCGGCGTCTTCACGGTCGTCTCCGTCCGAAACGTCTATCGCGGCGTGCTGGCCGGCTCCAAGGTGGCGTCCTTCGACGCCCTGCACGCGATGAAGGCGCTCTACCGTTGCCCGATGGATCGCGAGGTCACGAGCGACAAGCCCGGCAAATGCCCCAAGTGCGGCATGACGCTGGAGCTGCAGCACAGCTAGCGCCCAGAAGGGTGGCGGCGACGTCTCCTGCGAGCCCTCGGACGCTGGATGGTAGCGTGCGAGCCCAGCCGCCGTGCGTCATGGCGTGCCCAACTATCTCTTCAACCGCGAGATAGCCTCCAGCGTCTCCCGGAAGGAGTCGAGGGCTCTCTTGGCAGCCGCGCTTTTCGATCTTCCCCTGCGCTGAAGCAACAGAGCATCCACTCTGCTGCCGCTGAGCAACGCTCGAACGAAGGACTCGAGAGGTACGCCCCAGGCTCGGGCGATCTGCTCCAAGTTGCCATGGCACTCCTCGACGGCATCTCCCAGCAGCGCGAAGGAGCTGTCGATGGCCTGGCGGAGCCGTCGCCGATTTCGTCCCCATCCCAGTACTTCCGCCATGCGGGAGTAGTTGCCTCGCGTGTGGCAGTAGAGGGAAAGCAGCGAGCGGGCATCCGTGGGAGTGACTGCCAGTGTCCGAAGGGAGTCTTTCAACGTCGGCAGCTTCTCAATCGTGGAGGCTGATGAGGTGAAAGAAGCCGTGGGCTTTGGCGCACCGTCCATCATGCTTTCCAACCTCAACAAGGGAGGGGCCCCCGTGAGCATCCCGCGCAGCACCACGGCAGTGAGTTGTCTCATGTTGCCTGGCCAGGGGCGCTGGCAAAGCCAGTCCAGTGCGGCGGGTTCGATACCTTCATAGCCCATCCGCAGGTCGCGCTCCTGACTGCGCAAGACCTCGGCAGCCAGCAGCGGAATGTCCGCTGACCGCTCCTCGAGGCTTGGTATGCGCAGTTCGAGCATGTTGAGGCGGTAGAAGAGGTCCTCCCTGAATCTGCCTGCCTTTACCAGTTGCTCGAGGTCTCTATTCGTTGCCGCCAGTACGCGGATGCGAGTCGCAATCGACACCGTGCCGCCCAGACGCGTTACTCTCGCCTCGTCGAGCGCCGTCAAGAGCTTCGGCTGCACATCGGCGGGCAGGTCACCAACTTCGTCGAGCAACAAAGTCCCGCCGGACGCTAGTTCGAACTTCCCCTTCTTCGTACGGTTCGCGCCCGAAAATGCTCCGGCTTCGTATCCGAACAACTCGCTTTCGAACAGACTCTCGGGAATGGCGGAACAGTTGACCACCAGGTAGGGTCCGCTTGCCAGCGGCCCGGCCTGATGAATGGCGCGAGCAACCACACCCTTTCCCGTGCCGGTGCTCCCGGTTATCAGCACGGGAGCCTTGACCGCCGATGCTCTCGTGACTCGAGCGAAGAGCGCGCGCATTGCCAGCGACGGATAGCCGGATAGGTCCGGACCGGCGCGAAGTGTGGCCAGCTCCTCCTGCAGAGACTCGACCCGTCGCTCGCGCGCTGCAGCCGCCAGCGCGCGTTGAACCCGCACGGCGAGTTCGTCGGCGCTCGGCGGCAGGCCTTTCGAGAGGAAGTCGTCCGCGCCCGCCCGGAGCGCTTCCACCACGTTGGCAGGATCGTCGTGCGCCGAAAGTACCACGACGCCGCAGGGCAAGCCCAGATCGCGAATCCGTCTGAGAACCTGTAGCCCGGAGACTCCCGGCATCTTCCAATCGAGCAACACCGCGTCCGGAAGTTCCCCTGACTCCAGGCGCCTGAGCGCAGACGCACCGCTGCGCTCCACTGCCACGTCGTAGCCGGCCCGTCGCAGAAGGGATGCCAGCAGATCGCGCAGATCCGGCTCGTCATCGACCACGAGCAGTCGCTGCGGCGGCGTGGCACTGTCTGTCAGGGCTGACTCGTCGTCTACGGCAGGGGGGGGGCTGCGATGACGCGAACGCGAAGGAAGCGGTTCCACGCGAGTGATCTTATCCCAGGGCGCCTCCGTGGAGCAAAGCGAACTTCTTTGCCAGTACCCGCTGGACCAGAGCTTCGAGACGCCTTCGGTCCAAGCGCGGGCAGTACTCCGAGTGGCCCAGTACCTCTTGAACACCGGCTTCCAACAACGGATTCAACAGGTCCGTTGTGTCCCGCATCGCCGGATAGTGCTCGAGGCTTGTCCTCACGTCGCCCGCCAACACGCGTTCCCTCAGTACGACACAAAGGGCCGACTCCGGGTGTGCCACGGCAAACGAAGACAAGATGTCCGCGAAGTCTCCATTCAGGCCGGCCCCGGCGGCGAAATGGATCACGGCGATATCGGGCACGGGCCTGGCGCTCGACAGCGTTTTCAACTCCTGCGGCACGGCCTGGGCCAGACTCCACTTGACCGGGAGTGACTTGCTCACCTGGTCGAGAAGTCGCATGGTGAGCCTGTCCGGCAACACGAGGGCCAGACCTCTGAGTTCGAGCTGCGATTCGCCCGCACGCCGCCCCGGTCCCGACGACACGCTTCCAGCCTGAAGCTGTTCCAGACGGTCCTCTGGAAACACCGCCGCGAGCGGATCGAGAAGAGATTCGGGACGCCCCAATGCCTCGAAAGCGGCTGCAATTTTCTCGAACTCGTAACATCCGACCGCGTCGATGGCAAGTGACAGCCAGTCGGTTTCCCGGAAGTCCAACTCCGTCTCGCCTGGATCGACCATCAGAGTCAAGAGCGCATCGAGCGTCCGGGACCCGACTCCAAGACGGTGCTGGCGCAGCAGCAACGGAAGCCCGCGCAGGAGAATGGGAACAGTGCTGCCTTCTCGTGCTAGCAGCAGCGACGTGATCTCCGCATCCAGCTCGGCCGGCGCAACCCCGGCTTCTCGAGCGATTTCCGCCACGTTCAAAGTCGGGCTGAGGCCGCGGCGAAGGGCGTCAGCATGCTCGCGCCGGGCTTGCCTCAAGCAAGTCTCAAACCTGCCTGTGCTCCGCCGGCGAGGCGAAGTCGTCATGTCATCGCTCAAAGCACTACACCTCGGTCGATACGTCCCCGTTGTAGGTGCGGATCTTGGGCCTCGGGGCTGGCAAGGTGTAGCAATTCCAGTAGGCATCCGCGACGCGCGCGAGCCAGGTCTTCAGGCTGCGCAGTCTTCCAAGCTGGGTTCGGTGGAATCTCCACCCCATGTAATGACCGCTGCTGAGACTCATCCACTTCAGTTGCCCGGCGGAGAAGCCGAGCTCGCCCGCGGCGAATAGTTCCTGGCCGGCCGCCAGGCTCGCATGTTTCCAGTAATCCTGGACGGACTGCATTGCCAGGAAGTAGCCATCGATCGTGAGTACCCAGAGCCAGGGGGACTGATCCTTGACTGTGAAAAATGGCGGATCGTTTTCGACATTGTCCAGGGAGATGCCGGTGATGGGATCTGCGAACCGAGGTTGGCCGGTGGCGGCGAGGCTTCGCAGCGCGTTGTGCTGGTGAGGCAACAACCAGTGCGAAAAGGTCTTCATGTTGTTTGAGCTGGGGAGCGGACTCGGAGAGACAGCCGCAAACTGTTTTTCCCAGCCCGAATCGCTGAGTAGCCCGCGACCGGCGAGGAAGGCGCGAAGCTGGGCCACGACGAAGGTCTTGGGGGCCGTGGGCAGGTGGTGCAAAAGAGCGGCGTCGGGCTGGACGCATCCAAGGCCCGAAGTGCCGGGCGTCGAAGATTTCAGGAATTCGTCCAGCCGCCCGAGCTGTTTCGTCGAGTCACAATGTTTTGCCAAGCGCCTGCACCCCCAGAATCGATCGCCGCCCGTTCGACTGTGCTCCCAAACGGGCAGAACGGTTGCCGTTGTCAGATTACACTACCTGGAGTTCTCGAGTCGACTTGCATTCCTCGACGGTCCGGGCGAGCGCCGCGAAGGCGCCCGGAGGGTGAACCGAGTAGCTTCCGAGGTCCGCCATCGGATCCCGGCTTCCCTGCAGATGCTCGTGGTGACAGACAATCCGCGCGATGTCGAGGACCGTACGGTCCAGGTCGCCGGTTGGGAGCTCCTCGACGGGGAAGTTCCGGCGGTAGATGCGGTGGCTGGCACTGGAGAGGAGATGGACCGCTTCGAGCATGGCAATCCAGAGCCGTTTGCTCTCGACGAGAGTGAACGACGTCGGCTGCAGTATCCACGCGATGAGCTGTTTGGCCACGACGCCAGGCAATCCGAGGTAGTCGTGGAGTTGGGCAAACCGCCGGAGGCTCTCTTCGATCCGGGACAGACGCTGGGCAGGGCCTGGACTGGCGAACTTGTCGTTGCGACGCAGGCACTCCATTATCAGACTCTGGCAGTGCTCGGTGTGCTGCACGGCGCTGAACTCCAAGGGGCCTTCGAGCCCGGCGCGGTCATCCGCCGCGGCCGCCATCGTTCGAACGGCCTGGGCTTGCTCGACGCTGGCCGGCTCGATCAGCAGCCGAATAGCTAGATCTACGACGGGCAACGTCGGTTCGACCAGGAGACAAACGAGGTTCGGAAGAGACAATCCGAGCGCCCGGCGCGCCGGTGCCTCCAGGGTTTCATCTGCCAATACGACCAGGATGGTGGCTCCCGCAAAGACCCCTGCGAGCTCGGAGAGGAAGCTCCAGTCGTAGTCGTCGTCGCGGCTTTCATAGTAGACGACGAAATCCGCCGACCGTCCTCCTGCCGCGAGCCTCAGGTCCTGCTTGTTCTTGCGGGCCACGCTCGTGACGCAGTGGAAGGGTTTCAGCCAGGCTTCGAGGAGCTGCGCGGAGGCCGGACCTTCAGGGTAGATGAGGACGCGATGCTTGACGTTCACCGTGACACCTCCTTGCCGGGCCGAGTTTGATTCGGGTATCGCACTGTGAACTCCGTGGTGCCTCGACTCAAATCGGACTTGAACTCGAGCTGGCCGTTGAATACGGTCTCGACGATCATCTTGCTAGCGTAGAGGCCGACACCGGAGCCCGATTCCTTTCGGGAGTGGAAGGGTTGAAAGAGCCGGACTTGATCCTCAGGGGGAATGCCGCCGGCCGTGTCCTCCACCGACAGGACGATCTCTTTGTCGGCCAATCGTGCTTGCACGACTATGGCCAGCTTTTCTCTGTCCGGGGCCATTGCTTCGGCGGCGTTCTTCAGCAAATTGTGTAAGACCTCTTCCATTAGCGAGTTCCACGGGATCTTCAGGCCGGTGTCGGGCAAGGAGTAGTTGAGCTGGAGCTTCTCCCGCACCTGCGCCGAGAGGGGCATCTCTCGGATCGTGAAAAAGAGGTCCTGGATCACCTCGCGAGCGGACGCCAACTCGATTCCGATGTCCTTTGGCACCGAGTTGATCCGCTTCAACCCGTCGTAGAACCGCAGAGCTCGCCTGGCCTGCTTGCGAATAATACCGACATACTTGGCCCGATCGGCGGCTTCCTCCTCTTCGAGAGTTTCGAGCAGCTCACAGTAGCCATGGATCATGAACGCGACGTTCTTGAACATGTGCGCCGCATTGAGAGCATTGGCTCGCTGGCGCTCGGAGTGTTCCTCGCGGCGCTTCCTCGTGAAGGCCAGCATAACGTTCCTGGCCAGGTCTCTAGCTTCTACCGGCTTCGTGACGAACTCGCGGGCCCCGGCCCCGATCAGTTCCATCGCCGTCCGGCTGTCTTTCGCGACCCCCGTCAAAACTACAATAGGCGTGTCCGGCGCCGCCTTGCTGATGAGCTCGTAAGCCGCCTGCATCTGTACGCCTCGAGCTCCCGGCCCCCTGTCGTACGTCAAATCCAGAACTATGACGTCGGGAGTCGAGTTCTTGACGGTGAGTTCGGCCACCAAGTGGCTTGGACACTCGAAGTAGCTCGTGGCCCAACCCAGGAACCTTGCGAAGTACTCCTGCGTCGAGCGCCCGAAGTCGACTTCGTCGTCGACGATCGCCACGCTGGACAGCTCCTCCGATAGCTCCATCACTTTGCCACCTGCTCGTCATCGGGACTTGCGCTCGCTTGAGCAGAG
>JACQFU010000240.1 GCA_016199905.1 Candidatus Wallbacteria bacterium | reverse complement strand
TGGGCAACGTCAGCAACGTCTACCTCTACAACATCGACGACTTGCAGAGCGTCGTCGATCGCAACCTGGGCGAGCGCGAACAGGCCGCCCTGCAGGCGCGCCGGATCGTGCAGGAGGGCAAGACCGAGTTTCTCGAGTGGCTCCAAAGCCTGCAAGTCGTTCCCGTCATCGAAGGCCTGATGGCCCGGGCCGAGCAGATCGCCGAGGATGAGTTGAGCAAGGCCATGGCGCGGCTCACCAGCCTATCGGAGCACGACCGCAACATCGTTCGGGCAGCCCTGCGGGGCACCACCAACAAGCTGTTGCACGTGCCGCTGAAGAACCTCAAGAAGCTCTCGCAGGAGAGCAACGCTGCGCAGGCCCTCGAGCTGGTTCGGGACCTCTTCGAGCTGCGACCCGGCGGGGAGACCGCTCCGAACCAGGGGGAGAAGCATTGAGCCCGCGGGTTCTGAGGCTCGGCACTCGCGGGAGCAAGTTGGCGCTCTGGCAGGCCAACCACGTCCGAGACCTGCTGTCTCGCTCGCATCCGGGACTCGAGATCGAGATCTCGGTGGTGAAGACCAGCGCCGACGTCGACCAGAAGCGGCCCCTGGACCGCTTCGCGACTCAGGGCGTCTTCGTCAAGGAGCTGGAGACTGCGCTGTTGCAGAAGACCGTCGACTTTGCCGTCCACAGCCTCAAGGATGTGCCGACGCAGATCGCCGGCGGCCTGACCCTGGGAGCCATCTTGGAGCGCGAAGACCCTCGCGACACGCTCGTCACTCCCGACGGAGTGGCGCTCGACGACCTCGAGGAGGGAGCGACTGTCGGGACGTCGAGCCCGCGGCGCGTGGCCCAGCTGATGAACGTCCGTCCGGACTTGAAGACCAAGGATATCCGCGGGAACCTCGACACCCGGCTTCGCAAGATGCAGGAGGGCGACTACGGTTGCCTGGTCCTGGCTCGGGCGGGTCTGGTACGACTGGCTCCGCCTGGCGTGCGCCACGTGCCGCTCAGTCTGGAGCAGATGCTGCCGGCGCCTGGCCAGGGAGCCATCGCCGTGGAGCTGCGTGCCGACGACGTCGTTACTACCGAGTTCATCCGCTCGCTCCACCACGACCATACGGCCAAGTGCGTCGAAGCCGAGCGAGCCATGTTGGGCGCCCTGGGCGGAGGTTGTCAGTTGCCCGTGGGTTGCCTCGCCTCGGTCAGCCCGCGCGGCAAGCTCGTCCTGCGGGGCATCGTCGCCGACCGCCAAGGTCGAAAGCTGTTACGCGCCGACGGTATGGGCACCAACCCCACGGACGTCGGCAATCGCGTGGCCGAAAAGCTCAGATACCTCGGCGCCGATTATCTGCTAGGCTGAGAGCAGCAGCGCGTGGCGAGGGGCAACCGGAGTAGAAGTTGCCTCCAATCGCAGGCGACGACGGCCTCGTCTTCTTACTCCCGTGATGGAAAGCCGAAAGCTCAGAACCGATAGCCGACTCCGCTTTTTCCTCGTTCTTTCGGCGGTCGTCTGCGTCACCAGCGCCTTTGCTGCCGGCCGGATCACCGGCGCCATCGTGCGCGGTCACAGGTTGGACCTCGAAGTCGTCAGCACGCTAGACGCCATGCGCACGGGGCTGATGTTCCGTGAGAAGCTCGACCCCGATGCGGGAATGCTCTTCGCCTATCCGGTGACTCAGCCCCTCACGTTCTGGATGAAGAATACGCGCCTCCCGCTTTCGATTGCGTTTCTGGACTCCGAGGGCGTCGTGCTCAACATCGAGGACATGGCCCCCTTCGATGACAAGACGATGCATCACTCGAAGGGCGCTGCGAAATACGCCATCGAGGTGAATCGTGGCTGGTTCCAGAAACGGGCTATCGTTTCGGGGGACCGGGTGCAGTTCCTGAAGACGGTCGACTCGGAGCCCTCGGGCGGGGGAACGTCGGCACCCTGAAGCGCGCTCCGAGATGGCCAACGGCGACGCGGCAGAGCAACCTCTCTTGGGCAGGACGGTAGTCGTCACGCGGGCCAAGGCACAGTCGAGCGAACTGGCTGCGAAGCTTAGAGACCTGGGCGCCCGGGTCCTGGAATGCCCGCTCATCCGCGTGGAGCGCGTCGCCGATCTGGACCCGCTCGATTCGGCCCTGGACCGGCTCGACGAGTTCGACTGGATCCTTTTTACCAGCTCCAACGCCATCGAGTTCTTCTTCGATCGCCTGGTGGAGCGCGGCCTGGGAGACCTTCCGCAGCGGCCGCCCGGGGTGAGGCCTCGGTTCGCCGCGGTAGGGTCGGGCACGGCGCGGTCACTTGCCGATCGCGGCGCGGCCGCCGACCTGGTGCCGCCCGTGGCCGTCGCGGAATCCCTGGCGGAGACCCTGATCCGGCAGGGAGTGAAGGACAAGCGCCTTCTGTTTCCGAGAGCGCGGATGGCTCGGGAGACGATGTGCACGATGCTGGCGGCTGCGGGCGCGAGCGTCGAGGACGTGGTCGTCTACGACACGTTGCAGGACGCCGACGGGGCTGGACCGCTGCGGCAAGCTCTCGCCTCGGGCGTCGTCGACGTCGTCACCTTCGGCAGCGCCTCGACGGTCGAGAGCTTCCACACTGCTGCCGGGGATGTGGCCCGCAACATGTATCAGGTCGTGTCGATCGGCCCGATCACCACCGGCAAGGCTCGCGAACTGGGTTACACCGTCGCGGCCACGGCCCGGGAACACACGGTGGATGGCTTGGTGCAGGCCGTCGTCGAGGTCGCCGGGGCGGCCACCGTTTCGCCGGGCCGCCAGTGATCGGCCATGATCGAGCTGCGTTTGGTCTGCGTCGGAAAGTTGAGACAGCCCTTCTGCCAGGACGGGGTCCAGGAGTACGCACATCGCCTGCGCCCACACGCCCGCCTGCAAGTCCGCGAGGTACGCTCGGGCAGGGAGGAGACGGTAGAGTTGGCGCGTGCCCTGGAGGGATGTCGCGCCGTGATGGTGCTGGAGCGGAGCGGACGCCAGTTGGCGAGCGAGGAGCTGGCAAACTGGCTCGCGGAGTCGATGAGTCGGGGAGCCGTACCGATCGGATTTGCCATCGGAGGAGCCGGTGGCCTGCCCGGGGACTTCGGCGGGCCCCAGGCAACGCGCGTGAGCTTTTCGCGGCTCACCTTTCCTCACGAACTGTTTCGCGTGATGCTGCTGGAGCAGCTCTACCGCGCGTTCACGATCCTGAAGGGTGAGCCGTATCACGTGGGACATTGAGGCGGTGCCCTTTCCTTGCGCCGGTCTTCCTCGGGATGTAACCTGACTCGACCGCCATGCAATTCCCCATCTCCCGTCCCAGGCGACTGCGCAAGTCCGAAGCGATTCGCCGCATGGTCCGCGAAACCCGCATGACGTCCGACAACCTCATCCTGCCTGCGTTCGTCGTCGCCGGCGAGGGCGTGCGCCAGGAGATCGGCTCGATGCCTGGCTTTTTCCGCTTCTCCGTCGACAAGCTCGAAGACGAGGCCAAAGAGGCGCGGGACCTTGGACTGCCGGCTATGCTGCTGTTCGGAATTCCAGAGTCGAAAGACCCTTTGGGGAGTGGAGCCTGGGCCGACGACGGTATCGTCCAGCGGGCGATGCGCAGGCTCAAGGAGAAGGTGCCGGAGCTGCTGCTTTTCGGCGACGTTTGCATGTGCGAGTACACCTCTCACGGCCATTGCGGCGAGCTGGTCGACGGCGAAGTCGCCAACGACCGCACCCTGGAGCTGCTGGCCAAGACCGCCGTCAGCCAGGCCCGCGCCGGAGCCGATCTCGTGGCGCCGTCGGACATGATGGACGGCCGGGTCGGCGCCATCCGCGACGCGCTCGACGAGGCCGGGTTCAGCGATGTTCCCATCATGTCGTATGCGGCCAAGTACGCCAGCGGTTTCTACGGCCCGTTTCGCGAGGCCGCCGAGAGCACACCGGCGATGGGCGATCGGCGTGGCTACCAGATGGACCCGGCCAACGTTCGCGAGGCCCTCAAGGAGGTCGCCCTCGACGTGGGAGAGGGGGCCGACATCCTGATGGTGAAGCCGGCCATTCCCTACCTGGACGTTATCACGCGCGTTCGCGATGCCTTCGAGCTGCCCGTGGCGGCCTACCACGTCAGCGGCGAGTACTCGATGCTGAAGGCTGCGGCGCTTCAGGGCTGGCTCGATGAAAAGCGGTGTGCCCTCGAGTCGATCACGGCGATCCGGCGCGCCGGAGCGGACCTCGTCATCACCTACTACGCCAAGGACCTGGCCCGCTGGCTCTGAGTCCTGGAATGCTAGGGGCGAAGCCGGCGTGAAGAAGAAGCTACCCAGGGCCCGGAACGCGGCCACGGCCGCGCAAGACGAGCCGCCTGCCGGTGAGGCTGTCCCGCGCCGCAAGCTCCCGCTGATCGGCGAGCACTCGCGCGTGGCCGGGCCCAAGTACATCCTTTGGGAGGTCTCGCGCGCCTGTCCCATCGGGTGCCAGGACTGCCGGCACTCGGCTTTGCCGCCCGGCTCGCCCGGCGACCTCTCGACCGAGCAGGCGGTCAAGCTGCTCGACAACGTCAGCGCGGCCTACAAGACCCGCATCCATTTCACGGGCCCCGAGCCGCTGGTCCGGCCCGACATCTTCGATCTGGCCGAATACGCCCGCCAGCGCGGGCTCGAGGTGGTGTTCTGCACCAACGCGATGGGCTACGACGCCAAGGTCGCCCGCCGTCTGGTCGAGGTTCGAGTGAAGGAGATCCAGATTTCGCTGGATGGCGCCTCCGGCCGTTCGCACGACTCCTTTCGCCGCGTGCAGGCCGGCTTCGTCCAGGCCATCAAGGGACTCGATCTGGTCCGGCTCTCGGGAATCCGATTCAGCATCACGGCCACGCTCACCAAGCAGAACGTCGAAGAGCTCCCGAAGATGCTCAACCTCTCGCGCAAGCTCGGCGCGCAGATGCTGACGCTCTTCTTCAATGTCCCCACGGGTCGGGGCCGCGCTCTCGCCAGCGATCCGCTCGACAACGCCACTTACATGCAGTGGCTCAACTGGATCTTCGAGCAGCAGTTCCTCTACCGGTATCCCATCCAGGTGGTCTGCTCCCCCCAGTTCGAGCGGATCTATCGAGAGCGCGCCGCCGAGCTGCCCGACGAGTTGAACCCCCTGCGACAGGGCCAAGAGAATTTGCTGGGCCGATACGGCTGCCTGGCCGCCAAGGACTTCTGCTTCATCGGCGCCGACGGCACGGTCTTCCCCTGTCCGTACCTGCTCGAGCCCGCCGGCAACGTGCTGGAGAAGAGTTTCGCCCAACTGTGGCAGAAATCGCAGCCCTTCGAGACGCTGCGAGACACGCACCACCTGGGCGGCAAGTGCGGGATCTGCAAGTTCGCCGACCTCTGTACCGGATGCCGCGCTCTGGCGCGGGCCGCGACCAACGATTTCATGGCCGCCGATCCGGTCTGCGAGTATCAGCCGGGGTGAGGGGGGAGGGGAGAGGGGCTACGGGCTACGGGCCAGGGGCTCCGGGCTACGGGCTACGGGCTTAGGGGCTACGGGCTAGGGAGCGAGGCCCCATGCCGTTTGCGGCCTTTCGATGTAACAAAACTCGTGGCTCGCTTGACGTGTCTTGTACCGTGCGTTAACGGCGTACTGATGGACCCGTGCGTCCTCGCCGCGTCAAGCCCGTAGCCCCTAGCCCGTAGCCCGTAGCCCCTTCCCCCCTCCCCGTCCCCGTGCCGCGAATCCAGACAGAGACCCTTCGCCGGAGCGTTCCGCCCCCGGCCTTCTCGCTCATCGAGCTGCTAATCGCGATGGCGATCCTGACGCTCACGACGACGGTGGCGGTCACGGTCTTCAACCCCGAGCCGCACCGGCAGGATGCCGCACGCCTGCAACTCGAGCAGATCAAGAACGCCATCGAGACCCACAACTCCCGGTTCTTCCAGGACTACACCGACGCCAACCTCAAGAACCTCTCGGGGCTCATCAAGAGTGAGACGATCGAGGACCCGTGGGGCAACGCCTACCTGCACAACTACGGCGGCGGCTTCGTTTACAGTCGAGGCCCCGATGGCCACGACGATGGCGGCAAGGGCGACGACATCGTCCTCTACTATCGCCCTCCGACCGCGGCCGTCATCGAGCGCGGGCCAGTGCCCAGCTCGACCACCGACACCGCAGCGCCGCTGCTC
Source organism: Candidatus Wallbacteria bacterium (assembly GCA_016199905.1). GTDB lineage: Bacteria > Muiribacteriota > UBA6191 > JACPRK01 > JACPRK01 > JACPRK01. The sequence goes on along the minus strand of JACQFU010000240.1, from coordinate 17,858 downwards.
TTCGCCACCTGGGGGATGACCCGCCTGAGGGGAACCGGTACGGAAACCAAGAACAGCATCACTGCCGCCACCTTCTTCGTGGACAACAAAGCGGTGCCCGGACGGATCGAAGAGTTCGCGGGGGCGGCCATCAAGGACCCGTCCGGCGAGCGCACGCGCGTCCAGGTCAGCTACAAGATGCCGTCGCCACTCCCCGACGGCAAGCATACGGTGCGCGTGGAGATCCTGGACGCCGCCAGCAAGCCGGCGCGCGCTGCCTGGTACTTCACGGTCGACACCCACCCGCCCACCATCTTCTCCATGAACCCCACCAACGGGGCGACGCTGACGGCGCCGCCGTCGCTGGTCTCGGCGCTTTTCACCGACCCGGCCGGCATCAATCTGAAGCATGCCTATTTCTCGTTCGTGGGGCCGTCGGGATTCAAGTTCGAGCACGATGTCGCCAAGCAGAACACGATGCCGACGCCCGCTTCGGGTCTCTACCTCACTCAGCAGTCGATGCGCTACACGCCGCCCACCACGCTGGTGGAGGGACACTACACGGTCGATCTGCGTGTGGTCGACGGCGTCTGGTCCGATACGCTGGACTCCACAGGGAAGAGCCACCACCAAGCCGAGGCCACCTGGGGCTTCGACCTGCAGGACAAGTCGAAGCCGCAGATCGCCGTCTTGCAGCCCGCGTACGGCACGACCGTCACGACCTCCGACGACCTGGATCCGAAGACCCCGGACACCGTCGAGTTGATGGTCCTCGGCACCTCCGATGCCAGCCAGAAGGGCGTGCGCGAGACGCAGATTGAGTTGCGAGTCGATCCGGGCTCGCCGGCAGGCGACGAGCCGAAGTCCGCGACGTCCATCACGACGATGGCCGACGAGACCGGCAGGTTCCGGTATCCGCAGGTCGGCGTCGGCGGACCGTCGCAGAGCGGTACCCACCCGACCTCGAGCACCATCTGGGTCCGGGCGGTCCGCATCAAGCACGGAGAACTGGCGGCCGACACCTACACGCGCTGGTTGCCGACTCTGGTCAACGTCTACAACCATCCCGAGGATACGGTCTTGCTCTCGGCCCGAGCCGTGCCGACCACCACGGAGCCCAACCGGCCGGTGATGCTCTACTACCAGGTCGATCGCGGCTCGCCACCGTTCGACTTCCGCTGGGATTTCGGCGACGGCCAGCAGGAGAAGGGCGTGCGCACGACCTTGGGGCCGCTCGTCGCCACGGCCGATCCCAAGACTCCTGGTGTCCCGGCCGATCCCAAGACCACGGGCACCGCGCACAGCTATCTGAGCACGGGCACCTTCAACGCGCTCATCACGGTCACCGACGCCCGCGGTCTATCGGCCGGCAAGCTCCTGCCGATCTACGTGGGCACCGAGTCGGAAGTCCCGCGCGTCTTCGTCACGGCCGAGCCTTTCGCTTTCCGGTTCACCAAGGACCCCAACGCCGTCATCGACCAGACACAGACCAAGACCTTCCTGAACTGCCGCATCGAGGGAAAGTTCCTCGGCGAGTGGCGTCTGAAGGTCCAGGACAAGCCCGTGAGGCTCGGCGCGCAGTTCCAGAAGTACGTCTGGTTCTACGACAACCGAGAGATCGATCCGGTCAACGAAGGGTTCGACTACCACTGGGACCGAGACTCGAAGAGGTACGTTCTGGCGAGGACTCCGCCCAGGAACAGTCTGGATCTGGAAAACGACAAGCCGCACGGCGACACCTGGAACCGGGCCTCCAGCAACAGCTTCCGCATTCCCTGGACCGGTCGCGACAACACGCTTGGCGACGAGGCCAACAAGGTGGAGGGCTTGAATCAGGTCGTGCCCTTCCCGGGCAACGTGCTCGACAAGTCCAATCCCGCCTACGCCTACACCGTCGTCCTCGAGTACAAGGACGCGTTCAGCGTCGACGGCATTCCGCCCACGACGTATGCCACCTGCCAGGTGCAGGTCTTCAACGGCGCCCCGGCCCCGGGCAACATGCGCATCGTCAGCGTCAAGGGCGATCCCTATTCGCTGCAGCTCTACGACGCCGATGGCGACGGCCGGCCCGATTTCACCAACAGCCTCGTCGTCGACGTCGCGATCGACCGGCCCAAGACGACCAACACCCAGGACCTGTGGATCTCCAATTACCCGCTCGACATGCGGTGGCTGGCGCCGGATGGTGTCGCCGTCGACACCAAGGTCCACCCGAGCAACCTCCCCGCCACGCATGTCACCACCGAGACGCCGGGTGGCTACGTCTTCATGAACTGGACCCTGGCCGACGGCCAGGCCTTCGACAAGTCGGACGGCTCTACAGGCTGGATCCCGCTCGTCGACTCGAACCTCAGCTTCCATGACTGGCCTTTGACGGCCGGCGCGGAGAGACTCAACTTCCCGGCCTACGCCGGGCAGATGAACCCCTACGTCCCGGGTTCCAAGAGCAGTGGCCTCAGGTTGACTGCCGACGGCCGGCACTACATCTACGTCATCTTCCGCAGCGCCGGTCCCTTCGTCTCGACGGAGCTGGACAACTTTCTCCCCACCGATCTGCCGAAGCCCCCCCCCTCTACGGCGTTCACCAAGGGCGTGACTTCGACCTCGATCATCTTTGACCAAACGGGTCCGAGCGTCATGGCGCCGTCGAGGATCATCAAGGTCCAAGTCGATCGCACCAAGAGCATCGTCGGTACTGTCGTCGTCACGGCGACGGACAGCGGAAGCGGCATGACGCCGCGCGGCAAGATCCTCATCACCACACCCACTCAACGCGTGCCCACATTCAAACCCTACGCGACCACCTTCACACACAACTTCGGACCGCTCTCCGACCTGGGAGCCGACGGCGTGATCAAGGCGACCCTCGTGTTCCAGGACAACCTTGGAAATAGCAGCTCACCGGGCCCCGACACGACGGCCAGCTTCAGCCAGGCCAGCGCCGCGCTCACCAGCTTCACCTGGTCGATCATCGGAAGCGGCGATCTCACCTACTTCCAGACGCGCGACAGGCCGCCCGCCATCCTGGGGCTCTCCGACATCGACAACGGCAGTCCGTTCGTGGAGCAGTGGCGCCGAAACGGCGTGAAGCTGTCCCCGAACGTGAAGTTCGAGGATGCCTTCGCGAGCGACGCGCCGCAGTTCCTCTCCGTGGAGAACTTCCCCAACCCCGACGATCGCCTGGCCGTGCTCGATTCGCGCCGGCCCAACTCCAGCACCAACGACAACGAAGTCAGCTTCCCGGTCGACAACCTGCACCGCTATTTCCTCGCCCTGGTCAAGGGCCAGGCGGAAGTGGAGTACCGGGTCTACGAAACGCCTTCGGGGACCTCCATCAGCGACGCGGCGCAGCTCGACAAGTTCACGGTCGTCGCCTCCGTGAACCGCGTCGCGGACCCCAACTTCGAGAACGGCCGCGTCAATGAGGGCATCATGGTGCTGCCGGATCAGGTCGCCAGCGGCCAGGCGCCCGGTCGCGCCAAGGACCTGCATGACGCGGGCGGGAGCTTCGCCAGCTCGGAGGTCTGGGACAGAAGCGACAACCTGCTCATCAGCACCAATCCGAGCGACTTTGCCACCTATCCCTACAAGGGCGTCATCACGGGCTTCAACTCGGGCGTCGTGACCAATGCCGGTTATCACGTCACGAGCAATCGGTTCCGCGTGCGCGTCGGATTCATGCCGCCCAAGTCGGCCTACTCGCTGGCCGACATTGTGCCGCCCTCCTCGCGCACCCTCAAGGGCGATGACATCAAGACTCGCACCCGTGTGCTCGCGATCCAGGCCCCGCCGACCGTGGAAGGCGCGGCCGGCGTCCATCCCGACTTCCCATTGACGCAGATCCTCGACGTGCCCGACAAGTCGGTCGTCGGCGCTCCCGACCTCACGACGGGCACGGTCTCGGGCACGGTCTTCAGAGTAGAGTTCGCCAACTACTCCAACGCCTTCGAGATGATGACCACCGGCAGCGTCTCGGCGGCCGTGCGCGTCGAGTTCACGGGCACCGTCGGCACCACCGCGATCTCGAGCTTTACCTACGTCGGCTCCGACGGCAGTCTCTACGAGCCGGCCTCCGCGGCGAACAGCGCCACGCTCCTCACCTCTGCGCCCAACTTCGACTTCAACGAGGTCGACGGCCGGAAGATGAAGCCCAAGAACTTCCAGTACATCGCGCTCACGGACGTTCGCGGAACTCCCAGGATCTTCAGCCCAAACATCAACTGGCCGTTCCTGGACGGCAAGGTGGGCCAGATGAAGATCCGCGTCTGGTACAGGGACGAGAAACTCGAGATCCTGCCGCCTCTGGAGGCGACGGCCACCGTCGACAGCGCCGTGCCGACCAACGTCGCGCAAAACGGTTCGCCGAACCTCTGGCTGGAGGCGCTGTCTCCGAAGCGTCACGTGGACCGAGGCAGCGACGGAGCGACCTGGACCTATGGCACTTCCGGGGCGCTGGCCTCCGGCAAGACTCGCTGGACGAGCACGACCGATCTCAGGGCGACCTACGACGTGCGCGACGACGGCGACGTCCTCCGCGAGCACACCGATTCGCTCTCGGGGCCCTATTCCGGAATCCCGGCCGCAGTCGCCCTCGACACCGCCCACGACGGCGCGGCCAACTCCGGCCCGGACGACGGCAGCCGACCCGGCCGGCTGGCCCGCTGGAAGTTGATCAAGCCAAAGAGCCAATCCAAGACCGATCTGGTCTCGGAGTCGTTTGCTCTCGTGGGTTCGGATGCTCCCAAGGAGCTGAACTTCCGCATCCGGGACAACAACTTCAACATCTTCCCCGAGCCGTCTCCCCCACCGCCGGACCCGGGACAGCCCACGGCGCCCACGATCCGGCAAACGCTCTACCTCGACCGGACGCCCCCCAAGCTGGAGTACTTCTACTACACGACCAGCCCGGTGTCGCCGCAGTACGCCAACTCGCTCCGCAAGCTGAAGATCGTCACGGAGGTCGACCAGACGACGGCCTTCTGGACCAACGACACCCAGCCGCGTTTCCAATGGAAGTTCACCGATCCGGGCTTCGCCGCAACCGCCTCCGATACCGGCGTCGGCGTGAAGGGCGTGAACATGGCGCTCTCGCAGAGCGGCGGCTCCTCTCCGGTGTCGCAGCTCTTCCCGGTGCAGCACGTCCCCGGGACGGCCGGCATCGGATTGGGAGTCGACGTCGACGTATCGCATCCGTCGTCGCAGATCACTTCGCTCACTCCCAACGGCAAGAAGACGCTGACGCTCCAGGCCGTGGACGCGCTCTCCAACTACGCCAACGTCGTGACCACGGACGTCTGGGTCGACACCTTCGGACCGACGCTATCCACCGCCGCAGGAAAGCTGCAAGTCCGCAGCGCCAAGCTCACGCGCAAGACGGTGCTGTTTCCTTCGAGCGGCTTCGCGAGCGAGACGCGCGCCGGGCCGAGAGCGACCAACCCGGACATCGCGATCTCGCCCGCGATGCGCGTGACCGATGTGCGGTTCCAGCCTGTGTCGAACCAGCTCTCCGTCGGCAACCTGGTGCTCAAGAACGGCTCCACCCAGCTGACCAACACTCTCAACGGCATCAGCTCCTCCACGATCACCACCTTCGCGCCCTTCGTCTGGCAAGTGTCCCCCGGCAGCGACGGCAAGCACCCGCTCGCCAGCGCGCTGCAGTGGGACTCGAACAAGGTGGGCGCCGCGACGGTCCAGTTCTACATCGAGATCGGCGGCTACGACGACAGCGCAGGGGTTGAGGGCGGCTGGGTGGACGCCACGAACCTCACGACGGCGACGACGGTGTCGCCGATGCTGGACTTGCAGTGGCAGGAGATCGACGCTCCGGGCTTCGCCTCCGACGGCTCCGGCGTCGGCGTGCATCACACCTACACCGCCTCGGGCGTCGCCGACGCCATCGAGTGGCGCTACCGCTGGAGCGGCGGAGTGGCCGGCCAGCTCTCGGGCAACGGCTCGCTCGCCAAGGAGGAAGGCGATCTCTCCTCGCCGACCAAGAGCGGCTTCGCGGTCCCGGCCAACAGCTTCCGCAGCTTCGCTCTCGCAGGCCGCGATCGCCTGACCAACCTGGGCCCCTTCGCGACCTTCTTCACCTTCCGCTTCGACGCCTCGGAGCCGGTGCCCGTGTTGACGCTGAAGCCCAAGGTGCCGCCTGTCTTCTCGGCCGGAGCGACCTTCTTCACCTCCGTGATGACGCTCACCTGGAACGACGTCGACGACGTGCCCGACCCGTCGACGCTCGGCAGCTACCGCGTCTACTTCCACCACTTCTCGCCGTCGCCTCAGAGCTTCGTCTCGACGGCGACCGTGGCCGACACGTCGATCGGCAACACGAGCTTCGCCTACAGCTACACGCATCCATTGAAACTCAACGGACCCGACGACGACACGAACACCTACACCATCCGCCCGGTCGATCGGTTCGGCACCGAACAGCAGCAGGCCAACAACGTCGTCAGCGTGTACTACGACAACACCACGCCTACGATCGATCCGTTCGATACGCAACCGACCTCGACGGACATCATCGGCTGGACGACTCGCACCCAGACGCTCAACACGGTCCGCTCGACGGGCAACCTGCGCCTCACGACGGGCGACAAGTACTACTGGACCAACGTGATGCCGGTCCACTTTGCGTGGGTAGGGCGCGACCTCGCCCGCTTCAGCGTCTACCGGCCTCACACCGAAGAGGGGTCGGGCATCAAGGGCTACAACACGGCGTTCCCCGACGGGCCGTCCGTGACGCAGCCGCCCGGCGCCTATCCGCCGGCGATCCTCTCGACGAGCGGCCAATCCGCGGTGCGCGACGAGTCGGCGAAGGACCCGCTGACCGGCGGCGGGAAGGACGGAGCCAAGACCTTCACCGTGCAGGCCACGGACCTCGTCGGCAGCAAGTCGACGCTCTTCACCACCACCTACTGGCTCGATACCACCGGGCCCACCATCAAGACGGCCAACCTGGGGCTCGTGTACAACGACAACCGCCAGACCATCGTCTCGGGCGGGGCCCTGCCGATCACCACCATCACGAGCGCCTCCTCGATCACGATGACGTGGGCGCAGATCCAGACCGCCGCAACCGACGGAGCGGGCATCGGAGTCCACAACACCGATACGGCCAAGAACTCCAATGACGCCCGGGAGTGGCAGTACTCCTACACGCTGCAGCAGTCGACCGGCACCCAGCCAAGCACTGTCTCGCCGACCTTCACGTTCAGCTTCGGCACCACCTCCAGCCAGTCGATGACGGCCACGACCGGTGCGACCCAGCTGAAGCTGGCAATCGACAAGCTCGGCACGCAAAGCGTCCAGAGCATCAGCATCGTGAGCGTCTCGCTCTATGCCCTGGACCGGCTGACGAACATCGGTCCGCCCGTGCAGATCGTGAAGATGTTCCGGGACAGCGCGCCCCCGAATCCGCTGCTGTCGCTGGCGATCCCCACGCCCACCTCCTCGGTGGTCGCCACCTGGGCCAACGTCAACGACGTCGGAAACGCGGGCACCGATCGCGGCTGGTTCAGCATTTACCGCAACCCGCTGCTCACCCTCGCGACGCCGGCCCCGAACGCCAGCCGCGTGTCGACGCTCCGGACCACGTCGCCTTTCTCGGGCACCAACATCTATTTCGGCACCAGGCCGGTGACGACCCTTGCGAGCGCGCTGGCGGGCGTGGGCGACGCCGGCCGGACGTCAGGAGACGGGCTCTACTACTATCGCGTGCAGCCGATCGACAACATCGGAAACGAGCAGACCGCCGGCAACGTCACGGTTCCGATCCTGTTCGACACGACGCAGCCCATCGCCGACAAGCTCGACTGGAGAGTCGCCAGCTCGCCGCCCGTGGGCACGCTCACGATCAGCCGCATCACCACCCAGTCGGCGGGCGTCAACTGGACCAACGACACCCGGCCGAATTTCCTGTGGCGCGGCCGGGACCTCGCGTTCTACTCCACGGTGTCGCCGAATTCGGCCGGTTCGGGCATCCTCGGCTCCAACTATTCGATCGTGAACGGACTGACGGGGACTGCGCCTTCGTCGAGCAAGAACGTTCAGGTCACCACGGCGGCGCCCGTGGTGCAGTCGTACGGGAGCCAGGGGCCCGCGACTTCGGTCTTCAGCATCTGGGTGGCCGACAACACGCCGACGGCGCTGGCACCCGACGGAGCGAAGACCTTCGAGGTCAACGCGGTCGACCGGCTTGGGTTCGTCGCCACGCCCGTTACCACGCAGTTCTACCTGGACGTCACCGGGCCCAACCTGGTGTCTTCCGCGCTGGGTCTGCGGATAGCCTACTTCAACGGCACTCCCACGTCGTGGAGTCAAACGCTCTCTTCGGTCACTGCGCGTCCGTGGGCGTCCCTCTCCCGAACGTTCCCAGTGACCATCGCCGTCAGCGGCGTCACCGTCGCCCCGACGAGCGCCACCGAGCCGATCGACCTTCGAAAGTTCTACCTCTACAAGGACGGCGTGCAAGTAGCCAGCCTGGGCGACCTGACCGACAAGGTGACGTTCAGCAACACCCACACGGCCGACGACATCAACGACGCGGCTTTCGACACCAACGTCGTGCAACCGCTATCGGGCACGTACAGCGTTACGAAGGTCCAGTTCGTCATCGCCAAGACGGGAGCCAATCCCTCGAACATCCAGTTCCAGAACGTCCGCATCCGCGACGCCGGAGGCACCGACGCCACGGTCTCCTCTCCGGCGTTCACGTTGACCACCACCACCACCACCAAGACCTTCTCGGGTCTCTCGCTCACGGGTTGCTCGCTGGTCTTCGATCGCAAGGACCTCAACCCCGACACCGGCTGCACCAACTGCGACACGGACTATGTCGTGAAGGTCTTCGGCACGCGCTTTGGCCACACCAGCGCCAACGAGGCGACGTACACGACTCCCGCCCTCATCTTCGCCAACAAGATCGCCTGGGACCACCAGGAGCCGTACAGCGGCACCCCGAACCCGTCCTACAAGCTCACCGTCACCGGCAAGGTGGACCAGGGTCTCGCCAGCTACACGGCGACGCCGGCGCCTGTCGTCAACGTCAGCGCGAACGCGACGCTCACGGCGCAGTCGATCGCGTTCTCGCCTCAAGTCGTCACCAGCGTGACTGTCTCGGGCGCCTCGAACTTGAGGCTCCAGAACCTGCGCTTGAGGGTCGCAGCGAACAACATCGACGATACGACGCCTTCTCCGGCGACGTACTCGGCGCTCCCCCAGACGGTCAACATGCCAGCCGGCGGGATCTGGGCGGACCGCGTGCTCTTCGACATCCAGAACACCGACGGGTCCGCGGCCCATGCCGCAACCTTCAGCATCGCCGGCAGTGCGTTCTCGGCGGCCGTCTTCAACCCGGCCGGCGGCAGCCCCGTCAGCGTCGGCGCCAACTTGCCGCCCACCAACGCCCTCACGCTTCGCGCTTTATGGAACCCGATCACGGGCAGCTACAACGACGGCAGTGGAGTTGGCTTGTCCGATTCGCCGACCGCAAAACGCTGGAGCTACAGCTGGACCTCGACGGCCGGCAACGCGCCCCAGGACATCGCGGTGGAGCAGGCCGACCTGCCGCTGCCGCCGTCGTCGACTTGCAACTTCCTGAAGCTCGCGGGCCGCGACAAGCTCACCAACCGCGGGCCCTTCGACCTGCTGTTCCAGCTCAGTCTCGACAACGTGCCGCCGACGATCTCGAGCCTCAGCGCCTTCCGCAGCGATGGCGGCGTGGAGACCGACATCACCGCCCTGGACAGTACCTGGATCTCGACCAACGTCGTTCGCTACGCCTTCGTCGGCACCGATCAGACCATCACCTGTGGAACCGTCACAGGCGTGCAACTCCGCGGTTTCAGTTACAGCTTTGGGGAGGGCGTGGCCGGACCGGTGCCCGACACGGCCGTCGATCCGGTCGTCCCGCCCAGCGGACAGTCCGCGGGCAACGCCTCGGTCACGACCTCCTGGAGCAAGCCCGGCGGCTCTTCGCGCATCTTCCAGGTCGCGCTCGTCGACAACGCCGGCAATCCCAGCGTCACGTCGCAGTTCACGATCCACGTCGACACCGAGAAGCCCACGGCGGCGATCGTTGCTCCGCCGATCGCGCTCAACCTTTCAGCTTCGCCGCTCCCGCCGCTCTCCACCCATGCCCAGGCCGCGGCCCGCACGCTGCTGGCCACCCACTTCCCAAGCGGCATCCTCACGCTCTCCGGCGCCTACACGGAGACGATCAGCTCCGTCGACCCCAACGCCGAGCCGCAGCCGACCCCGGCCGATCTGCGCGTCAGCACCGACGGCGGCACGACGTACAACCGATTCAGTACGCTCCTGGGAAACCCCATCGGACAGGGCGTCGGGCAGGCGTGGACCTACAACTGGACCGATCCGCGGCTCAACTCCGTGGCCGTCACGCTCGTCGCCAGCGTCACCGACCAGGCCGGGAACAACACGAAGTCGACCACCGTTGCGGTGTTCGTCGACACCGTGCTTCCCGCGCAGGTCGTCAGCGTCGCCGCCCCGACGCCGACCAGCACCATCCGCCTCACCTGGAACAACACCTTCGGCGGCGATCCGTCGGGCCCCGGCACCTACCGCATCTACCGCAACACGACGCTCGCCAGCATCGGCAGCCAGGTCGCGACCACGCTCTCCACGGCCGTCAACCCCAACCTCTATGAGGGGTCGAAGCCGAAGAACTTGCCGTTGTCGCTGCGTGTGAACGGGACGGAAGACGGCAGCTACTGGTTCACCGTCCGGCCCGTCGACATCCCGGGCAACGAGACGTTGTCGGCCAACACGACCTCGCCAGTCCTGTACGACACAACCGTGCCCGTCCTCGACAAGCTCGCCTGGAAAGCCGTGAGCGCGCCGAAGGGCGACGGAACCCTCGAGAGCACCACCATCACCCGCACGACGACCTCCGGGTCGAGCGCCAACTGGACCAACGAGACCACGCCGCAGTTCAACTGGCGCGTCACGGACTATTCGCGCTACTCGACGGTGGTGGCGACGACGACGGCAGGTTCGGGCGTGGCCGGGGTCAACTTCACTCTGAACCCGGCAACCGTTGCCGTTGTGCCCTCCGGAGTCTCGCCGACAGATATCGTCACCGGCTCGACACCGGGCACCTTCGGGGTGCTGGGGCCCGCCTTGTCGCAGTTCGAACTGTCGAGGAACTCGAGCAGGAAGGTCCCGGCGCTGGGAATCGACGGCCCCAAGACCTTCGCCTTCCGTGCCGTGGATCGCGTCAACCTCTCCAGCACAATCGACTCGCAAATGACGACAACGTTCTGGCTCGACACGGCGGGCCCGTCGATCGTGTCGGCGAAGTTCGGAGGCACGCTGGCATTCAATTCCGGGTCGCAAATCGACCAGACTCTGCGGCTCAACGGCGCTTCGGAGGGTGCCTTCGTCACGGGGCAGTCGGTCCCGCTGGTGGCGTCCCAGTACGTCTCGTCGGTGACGTTGACGCCCGCCGGCGGCCCCGTCGACTTCAGGAACGTTCAGCTCAAAGACGGAAGCACGGCGATCCCGCTGTCGAGCTCGAGCCTGACCGTGACGACCGTGGTCGTGAGCGGCAGCACCAGCAGCGGGTCCTTCACGTTCACCTCCGATCAGGACCTGGCCAATGGGCTCGAAGTGACCAACGTGAAGGTCGAATACGTGTCGGGTGCGGGCGGCCTGGGCTATCGCGTCGTGAGACTGGAGACCAGCAACAACGCGGCAGTGAGTCCCGATGTGAATCCGACGTCGAGCCCGATAACCCTCTCCTCCGCGGGAGCGTTCCAGAACCACGTCGTGGCGGACCTGCCGGCCGACAAGATCAAGGCGGAGTTCTTCGCCGGGGGAGCCTCGAAGACCTGGAGGCTCACCGTCACCGGCCGCCGCATCCGCCGCAACGACGCCGAGGCGATGACGTTCTCGATTTCGCCCGCGGTGAAGGCCGACACCGTGGTCCTCGACAGCCAGGACATCTCGGATGCGGTGGGACTGGTGAAGTTCGACGTCGTGGCATCGGGCCGCGTCACGGGCGCGATGCGGAATTCGACCGTGCCGCAGGGCAGCTTCAGTCCCATCGGGAGCAGCAGCGTCTACAGGTACGACCTTCCGCGGCCCGTACTCGCCTCGAGCGTCACCGTCAGCGCGGCGGGCGGTGTCGGCACCATCAACGACGTCACGCTTTATCGGGCCGGAGTGGTTGTCGGCGGCGGGACGGGAACGCCGGGCGGGGGGCCCAACGTCGGCCTTCCTGCGACGTTCACGCCCGCGAAGGCGGTCTGGATCGATCGGATGGACGCCAAGGTGGCCACCGGGCCGCCCACGGCGCCGCTCAAGTACACGATCGCGGGACAAGAGATTGGCGGGGCGGCCTATGGGTTGACGCAGGCGCTCAGCATCCCGGCCGCGCTTGCGCCGACCAACGCCTTCAGCGTGTTGCTCACCTTCAACGACGCGCAGACGTCGCTCGACGACGGCGCCGGCATCGGCACGCTCGACACGCAGTCGAAGCGCTGGAACTACACCTGGAACCTCGACGGAACGGGGAGTCCCGTGTCGACCTCGGCCGCGAGCATCGAGTTGCCGCTGCCGCTGGGCACCCAGTGCGCCAACTTCCAGCTCGCGGGCCGCGATCGGCTGACGAACCTGGGGCCTTACTCCCAGATCTTCACGATCACGGTCGACAACACGCCGCCGCAGTTCACCAACCTCAAGGTGGTGCGTCACGACAACAACGCCATCGACGTCACGCCGCTGGCGAACCAGTGGCTCAATACGAATCGACTCGACTACATCCTGACCGGCACGGATACGGGGCTCCTCTGTCTCAACAACGCCATCGAGCTGCGCGGCTGGAGCTACACGTTCGGGCAAGGGTTGCCTGGCGTCGCCCCGGACGTGAGCATCGAGAAGGCGATGAACACCGCGGGCAGCGTGACCGTCCTGGGCCCCGTGCAGCCCAACGGGCAGTACGACCTCTTCCGTTGTCTGTTGATCGACGCCGGCGGAAACTTCAGCCCGGAACAGAGCTACGTCGCCCACATCGACACGGAGTTCCCCCTCGTCGGTCTCGCGGCCAGTCCGTTCTCCAAGTCGCGGCCGGTCGCCTCCGCGCCGCCGCTGCTGCTCTCGACGCACTTCCCGGTCGTCATCAACGGCGCGTTCACCGAGAATGTGAGCAGCGTCGCGCGCGCGCCGGGGACGGTCGGAGGCAACAACTTCCTTCCGCAGACCGTGAGCAACCTCGACGTGCGACTCGAGTTCGGCAAGTACTACGGCTACTCGACGCTCTCGCCCGGCAACGGGCTCACCACCGGCATATCCGGCACCTGGACTTTGTCCTGGCCGCTCTCGCAGGTCTCGACGCTCAACGGCTCGGGCATCGGCGGAAACGGGAGGGTAGACATCGTGCCGCGGGCGACGGACCAGGCGGGCAACGTGACGCCGGGGACGACGGTGACGGCCATCGTCGACACGGTGTTGCCGGCGTCGCTCGGCGTGGCGAGCCTGGCGCGGGTGTCGCCCGCCACCACGATCAGCATGAGCTGGCCCAACACGTTCGACTCGCCGGCTCCAAAGGACCCGTCGGGTCCGGGCAGATACTGGATCTACCGCACGACGAAGGCGAGCGGAGTGCCTGTCCAGAGCGACTACGGGACGGCGGCCTTCGTGGCGGAGCAGAACGCCGTCACGAACAACGTCTACGCCGGGAGCACCGTGCCGCCGAGAGTGGGCAACGACCTGCGGCTGCTGAACGACGGCACGCAGGACGGTCACTACTTCTTCGACATCCACCCGGTGGACACGCCGGATGGGGTGACTCCTGGAAACGAGAACACGGGATTGACCACGCACGTGGCGATCCGCTTCGACACGACGCCGCCCACGATCTCGCTGCTCAAGTGGAGTCTGGCGACCGCCAATCGCGGCCGGACCACCACGCAGCCCGGGAGCTTCATGTGGACCAACGAGACCACGCCCGCCATCACGTGGAAGGGCGAGGACCTGGCCTACAAGGCCACGAACGCCTCGTTGAAGAACAAGCCGGGAGCGGGCCTCTCGGGCTCCAGCTACGCCCTCGCCAACTCCTTCGCGTTCCCGGCGGCGTCCTCGGCGGTGAGCGTCACCACTGCCAGTAGCCTGGACCCTCTCACGCCCTCCGCCGGCCGGCTCGGGCCCTCCACATCGGCGTTCATCCTCAGCTCGGCGTCGGCCCCGCGCGTGCCGCCGCTCGGCGCGGACGGCCCGAAGAGCTTCTCGTTCAGGACCGTCGACGTGCTCTCCCAGGCTTCCACTCCGTCCGTGACGCAGTTCATCCTGGACACGGCCCCGCCGACTCCGGTCACGTCCATCACCGTCAGCTCCGTCAGTCCTACTTTCCTACTCGGAGTGTCCAGAGGACCCAATGACGGAACTGGGATTATCAGCCGGATCGCCGGTACCGGCAGCGGAGGGACGCCGGACATCCAGAGTACCGGGCTGGCCAGTACTCTTCCGGGCCTGCGGGACGTGGCCGTGGCGCCCGGCGGCGACATCTGGATCACCGACGACTCGGCCGCCCAGGTGCTGCGCCTCGGGACCGACGGGACCTTCAAGTCGCTCGCGACCGCCACGGCGCCCAACGGCATCGCCGTCGATCGGGCCGGCAACGCCTACGTCGCCGATACAGGCGCCAACAAGGTCCTCCGCATCGACGCCGTGACGCAGGGTGTCACCGTCGTGCCGTTCGCCTCGCTCTCGAGCCCCACGGACGTCGCCTGCGACAGCGCCGGGAACGTCTACGTCGCCGATCGAGGCAACGATCGAGTCAAGAAGTGGACCGTCGCGACCCGGGTCGAGTCCAACTTCGGTTCGCCGATCGCCGTGGTCCACTCGCTGGCCTTCGACGCCGCCGACAACCTGTACGTCGCCAGGGCGGGCGGCGTCACGAAGCTGACGCCGGCGGCGGCCCCGTCCTCGATCTCGACGGTCGACGCGGACGCTCTCGCGTCCGATGCGAGCGGCACCCTCTTCGGCGTCGTCACGGCCAACGACACCGTGGTCAAGCTTGCCACAGGCAAGGAGATCGCCGGCAAGCCGGGGACCGCTGGCGACAGTGGCCACTCGGGCGACGGGGGCCCCGCCGGCAGCGCCTTGCTCAATGGGCCGACCGGCATCGCCGTAGACGGCGCCGGCAATCTCATCGTCGCGGACCGCGGGCTCTTCGAGGTGCGCCGCATCGGTCGCGGGTCCGGCGCCCCGCCGCCGGGTAACGTGGGCGTGCGCGCCATCTACACGATGTCCTGGCTCGCTTCCAGCGACTCCACCGGCATCGCAGGGATCACCTACGATCTGATCCAGGGCGGCTCCACCTGGAAGGCCAATCGCACACCGCCGAACTACACGGTGCCGTCGATCGCAGCCGCTGGCACGCAGCGTACCTTCCAGTGGGAGGTCCAGCCGATGGACCTGCTCGCCGGACTGATCAGTCCCACTTTCCCCAACCAGCCGAACCCGAGCATCAACTGTCAAAAGGTGGGGAACCAGAGAATCGTGGTGGTGGAGGACCTGGCGGCGCCGATCTCGACGACGGCCTCCATCGCGGCCGTCCGAGGGCGCTCGGTCGGCAGCACCTTCTACACCAGCGTCGACTTCACCGTCTCGTGGACGGCCTCCAACGACGGCAGCGGCGGCAGCGGGTTGGCGGCTTACACGCTCAACCGCAACAGCTCGCCCTATGCGCGGTTTGCTTCGTCCGTCACAAACCTCACCGAGCTTCAGACGGCCCTGACGAATCTGGGATACGACTACGAGGTGGTGGCCGAGGATGCGGTGACCAACAAGAGCACGGGGAACAAGAACGCCAAGGCGTTCCTCGATACGGTGTTGCCGAACGCAGTCGCCGTCAGCACCGCCACCACTGCGGGCATCCTCGGCACCGACGCGCTGCCCGCGACGTCGAGCCAGGTGAAGTTCACCTGGACGACTTGTACCGACACCGGTTTCCCCTCGACGGGTTCGGGAGTGTTGAACTACCTGGTGTCTGCGTTGAGTGCGCCGGTCACGCTGACGACGCAGACCGTGGCGCTGGCTCCGGCGCCCGTGCCCTACACCGACACCCGGGGCGGTCTGGCCGACGGTGTCTACAACTTCACGGTTCGGGGCATCGATCGCGCCGGCAACGTGGCCGCGCCGGCGGCCGGCGACACGATCGCCGTTCGGCTGGACAAGACGCCGCCGGCCGCGGTGAGCGCGAGCGACGTGACGAGCTACCAGATCCCCGGCGCGCCGCCGATCCCGGTGACCAGCGCGCAGGTGGCCTTTACGTGGGCGCCGTCGAGCGACCTCGGATCGGGTCTGAACTCCTACCGCTTCATGCGTCAAGTGAACGCCGGTCCGAACCTGCTGCGTGGTTTCGTCCCAACCACGACGCTGGCGTTCACCGATACGACGGCCACCGGCGACGGCACGTACTACTACCAGATCCAGGCGATGGACCAGGTGAAGAACGTGGCGCCCATGAACACGTGGAGCCGCTCGCCCGGCGTGACGATGCGGATCATGCTCGACAAGACGGCGCCGAGCGCGGTGACGCCGACCTTCGTGCAAGGAGAGGGGGCGACGAGTGGATTCACGCGGACCCTGATGTCTTTGGGTCTCACTGGCCCGGCCCAAACTGCCCTCGATCCCTCTGGGAACATCTACGTGGCGGACTCCGGCGCCAACAAGGTGTTCAAGATCACACCGGCAGGCATCACGAGCACCTTTGCGGGCACGGGCATCTCGGGCTTCAGCGGCGATGGAGGGGCTTCAGCGGCGGCCAAGCTCAAGGCTCCGACGGGCGTGGCCGTCGACAGCACAGGCAAGGTCTACATCGCCGACAACGGAAACCACAGGATTCGAATCGTGGACACTGCCGGGAACATCACCACCACCGCTGGCACGGAAAGCGCGGGCTCCACCGGAGACAATGGACTAGCCACCTCGGCCAAGTTGAAGAATCCGGAAGGCGTGGGCGTTGATCTCAGCGGAAATCTCTACATCGCCGATCAGGGCAATCACGAGATACGCCGGGTCGACGCCGTTACCCGCATCATCACTCTCTTCGCTGGCACGGGCAGCTCCGGGTTCAGCGGCGACCTCGGGGCTGCGACTTCCGCCAAGCTCAATTCGCCAGCCGGCGTGACGGTGGATGGCGCGGGAAACGTTTTCATCGCCGATAGCGGAAACAACAGGATCCGGAAGGTGAACACGGGCGGTACGATTAGCACGATCGCCGGCACTGGAACGGGAGGTTTCAGCGGGGACGGCGGGGCGGCTACGGCCGCGAAGCTGCAGGCGCCCGAGCAGGTCGCCGTTGACGGGAGCGGCGCAGTTTTCATAGCCGATCTGACCAACAAGGTGATCCGCCGGATCGATCCCGTGAGCCTTAACATCACGACGACCGCCGGTAAGAATGGCGTCACGGGGTATGGTGGCGATGGCGTCGATGCCGCGACGATCGGGATCGATGCGGTCGGCGGTGTAGCGCTGGATCCGTCCGGATCCGTTGTCGCTTCGCTCACGGCCAATGCGAGGATCGTGCGAATCGCGCCCTCGGGGACGAGCCCTGGCGGTGGCGCCATTCCGACCTCGAGACCCTTCGTTCTCTCGTGGCCCGCGGCCAACGATTCGACGGGCAGCGGCATCGACGCCTACGAGATCTGGCGCAGTCCGGCTCCGAGCAGCGCCGGCGTCTACTACACGAAGGTAAGCAGCACCACGCTCAGCTTCCGGGAGTCGACGCTGCCTTCGCCGGACGGGCTCTACACTTACGAAGTGCGCCCCATCGATCGCATCGGCAATCGGACGAACTCGGTCGTGGCCAACCAGAAGAATGTCCAAATTGACCACGAGGGACCGAATTCCGTGAC
>JACQFU010000239.1 GCA_016199905.1 Candidatus Wallbacteria bacterium | reverse complement strand
CGGTAGGCTGTCTGAAGGATCCCGGGCGCTCCGAGGCGCAGAAGTTCACGTATCTCGGAGTCATCGAACGCAAGATCGGGGTCCTGGTGAACCTGGTGGACTCCCTGCTCGACAGCTTCTTCCTGCGAAGCGACCAGGTCCAGGTTCTGCGGCAGCAAGCGGACGTCAACGAGATACTCACGCAGTGCGTTTCCGACTTCCAGATGCAGGCGACAGAACGGGATCAGCAGTTGGTGGTCGAGCCGTTCCCAGGCGGCGGCACGCTCTGGTGCGATGCCGGAAAGGTCTCTCAAGTCCTCGAGAACCTGCTCGGCAATGCCATCAAGTACACTCGGAAGTCCGACATAATAACGATCACAGCCTCCGAAACCCAGGATCGCGCCGTTCAGTTCAGCGTGCGAGACAATGGTCCCGGCATTCCGAAAGAGGAACAGGAGAAGATCTTCGAGCCGTTCCATCGGATGGAATCGACTAGCCGCGCGGTAGCTGGCTACGGTCTGGGACTGGCGATCTGCAAGCAGTTCGTTCGGGCCCACGGCGGCAACCTCTGGGTGGAGAGCACGCCAGGCGCCGGCGCGACATTTTGCTTCGTGATTCCGCGTTCCGGCGGTCCTCCCCCGGCCTAGCCTTCCTGACGGTACTGCGCCGCCCGACCAGCCGACGCCGGGCGTGCCTCGCAAGAGTCACAGGCTTCGGTCCGAGTCAGCCTACCGGCGCCTCCCGGAGCACGCCAAACTCACGGGCCAACACCAGTGTCTCTTCCTCCAGCCGCTGCTTTCGCTCCCGGCCCAGATGACGGTCGGTCGACTCCATCCACTCCTTCACGACGTTCAAGTCCTCGGGCGACAGCAGAGACCTCAACCTGGGAATGAGTTTCTCCTCCTCGCAGCGCATGTGCCAGCCAAGCAGCTCACAGACTCGACGAGCCTGCGGGACGAAGGCATGACCGTCGGTCCCTGCAGCCATCTGGCGAACGGCCAGGTCCAGGGTCGCAAAGCAGCCATCAAGCTCGTCGTGCTCGTTGTCCAGGACTCGAACGAATGACTCCATCTCTCCCTTGGCGCTGCGTCTGAGCAGCGCGAAGAGCATCTCCTCCTTGGCGTGGTGGTACCGGCTCGCGTAATCGCCCAGGATCTCCACGACCGACTTGAGACGCTCGATGGGGGGTTGGCCGCCGCCTTCGCAGGTGGCACACGCAGCCTCGATGCACCGCAACAGCATCCCGATCGTCCGGTGCTCGGCCAGCAAGACCGACTCGAGCCAAGGCTGCTCTGCTTGTTGACAACTCATCCGGGGCTCCCCGCCATATCGAACGACGGATCGGACTGGGCACGGACCGCAGTTTCAGTTCCACGCGGACGATCCGGCGTCCTCGCCAGTCGCGGAAGCTCGAAGTAAACCCTGGTCCCCTTCCCTTCCTCCGACTCGAATCCCAGTTCCCCGCCATGCTCCGTCACGATGGCCTTGCTGATGCTCAGCCCCAAACCTGTGCTGCCCATGAGCCGTGCCTTCTCGGGTTCCGCCGAGGCATAGCGCGTGAAGATGTCGGGACGGATCGCATCCGAGATGCCTTGCCCGTGGTCGGCGACCGTCACCCGAACACGCGCCTCGCTCCCGCCGACGCGCACCTCGACCCTGCCGCCTCCGCCCGAGTACTTCACTGCGTTGGAGAGCAGGTTCTCGAGCACCCGGTAAAGTTGGTCCCGGTCGCCCAGAACCAGGTCGTCGCCACGCTCGCACGCGACAGCCATCTGAACGCCCGTCTCCCAGGCTACTTGCCTGTAGCCCTCGACGACCTGCTCCACGAGCCCACCCAGTTCGACCTGCTTCAGGGACAGCCCGACCTGGCCCTCCCGGATCTTCTCGTAGGCGAGCACCTCGTTCACCAGATGAATCATCCAGTGACATCGGGACCGGGCCGCCTCGAGCACCATCGACATCCTGGGTTCCAGTTTGCCGGCGAGGTTCGTGGAGAGCGTGTCGACGGCGAGCGTCATGATGTTCAGCGGGCTCTTGAGCTCATTCGTCATCGTGGCGATGAAGGTGTCTTTCATCTCCTGCAACTTTCGCACCTGGGTGAGGTCCGACACGAGCGCAATGAAAGTCTGGCCGTCGGAGCCTACGAGACCGGTCACAGTCAACTCCACGGGCACCTCGACGCCGCCGGTCCTCACTCCTCTGGTGACCCACGGGCCCCCGGTTCGAAACGCGCCCCCCGGGGCGGCCCGCGCTTCCGCCTGCCTGCAGTGGGGCAGGAGTTGGTCGATGCCGGTCCCGGCCGCGCGTCCGGCTTCGAGCCCGAAGATCCGCTCTGCAGCTGGATTGAAAGTCAAGACCGTACCCTGCTCGTCGAAGCTCAAGATGCCGCAGGCCGCGTTGCGGCTGATGACTTCGTGGCGCGCCCGGGCATCCTCTGCCGACTTGCGGGCCGCCGGCAGAGCTGCAAGCGCAATCGCGAGCAGCGCAAAACCGCCTCCGCATAGAGCACCCGTGGCGACTAACGTCCAGAGCGTTGGGAAACCCGCTTGGGAGCTGGCGCTGGCCAGCGGAACGTCGATTTCGACGAGCCCTACCAGCTCGCCAACCTTCCAGCCTTTCCTGGGACTGCTGGGATGAGAGTTGTGACAGGCGACACAGGCCGCGCGCATGCGATCGGCGGCGGCGAACCTGAGCACGCCGGCGCCTCCGGACCGCTCGACGCGATGAAAGGAGCCGGTCGTCCCACCCGCCGACAGCGCCGACCAGGCTTCACCCTCAAAGGAGTCTTTGAGTCCTCCTGTCTGGCTCCTCCACGGAAACGGATAGGGACTGAGCAGGCGAACGTGTTCGCGGAGGGCGGAGGCCTCGAGCGCCTCCCCGAGCTCCAAAGCGAAAGTCGCCGGCAATGGCACAGTGCCGGCCGCGTGATCGAAATCGAGAATCGCCGTACGGCTCGAACGCCGAAGCCGATCGGCTACTTCCCTGGCGTACAGCTCCCGCGTGGTGAGGATGGTGCGCGCCAACGATTCGGCCTGCTCGCGCGAACGTAACTCGGCCAACCGATCCGAGGCAGCGAGGAACTGGCGGGCAGCCAGTAGCAGACCGGCGGCGGCCAACAGGAATGAAGCCCAGGCCGTCACTCGCGGGGGTAGGCCCAGAATCCAGGCGAGCATGCGTGCGCTGCGCGCCCGAGGCCCCGTCGCTCCGCGGGCGTGGGGCAACGAGTCGAAATCTCGCGACTCGCTCCGCTCGTCCCGAAAAGACCCGGCCATCGTCCGCCTCCAGACTCCGTGGCTCCCGACCATTCACTTGGACGGAGGCGTGAACCCGAACTTGCCGCGTCATGGCTGCCGTGGCGTTACTTCGGCGGCCGTTCGGTGACGCCAGATACTAAGGGCGGTCCCATTGAATGGGCCGCTCGCCGGGCGTGACGGGCCCGGTTGGCCCTTGGCCGCGGCGCCTCTGGACCTGTATCATCGCCATCTCCCCTACCATGACGGGTCCGCCTGCGCCGACGCGCGCCGGACCTCCGACGCGAAAGGACGAAATCCATGCGCTTCCACCGAAGCCTTGCCAGGGCACTTGTACTGGGGCTCACGCTGCTCGCTTCCGGCAGCCTGCCAGCCGCCGGGACCGGAGACGCCAAGCCGGCCGAAAAGCCGGCACCGGGTTGTGCGGATATGGCGGCCGTGATGAAGTTCGCAGAGCCGACGGA
This sequence comes from Candidatus Wallbacteria bacterium, assembly GCA_016199905.1. GTDB lineage: Bacteria > Muiribacteriota > UBA6191 > JACPRK01 > JACPRK01 > JACPRK01. The sequence continues at coordinate 633 of JACQFU010000239.1, read as the reverse complement.
GTTCCACAAGCATCTGGCGGAGATGGCAGGCTGCTGGGACGCGACTTGCAAAGCCTGGTTCGCTCCGGGCCAGCCGACGGTGTCCCAGGCCCACAGCGACACGACCATGATCCTCGGAGGCCGCTTCCTCCAGGAGCGTTTCGAGGGCTCCTTCGGCGGCATGCCGTTCAGTGGCGCGGGCCTCGTCGGCTACGACACGTACCGCAAACTCTGGGTCTCCACCTGGGCCGACACGATGGGCACCAACATCCTCACCTACCTCGGCAAGTGCGACGGCAAGGGACGGATGACGTCGATCGGCGACTACATCAACGTGGCGACCGGAAAGAAGGCGCGCCAAAAGAACATCATGCGGGTCCTGGGTCCGGACAAGCACGTGTTCGAGATGTACGATCAGCAGCCCAACGGGAGCTGGATCGAGCTGATGGAGATCACGTACACGAGGCACTGCGGGAAGTGCGAAAAGTGAGGTAGTGGGGTCGAACCCCCTCCCCGCCGCGCGGTGAGTCGCGGCGGGCGCGCAACCAGGCGAGCAGCCTCGACGAGCCCGGGATCGATCGCGTCGAGTCCGAGCATCGTCAGCACGGTAACGATCGGCGCGAATGCGAGCGCGAGCACGACGATCACGCCTGT
>JACQFU010000238.1 GCA_016199905.1 Candidatus Wallbacteria bacterium | reverse complement strand
AGCGGCCAGGCGGCCGTCGTCGATCTGGCCGGCGACAGCGTCGAGGAGATGACCGTCCGCGCGCCGGCGATGCTCTGCCTGAACTTGGGCCTCGACGCCGTGAACCGGGGCCGGGCCCGCTCCAAGTTCGGCACGCGGATGGGGCCCGTGGCAGAGATCCGTAACGCCTTCGAGAAGGCGCGGAGCTACCTGGAGAAGCAGGGGAAGTACCGTCGCAAGCTCGAGGAGTACAAGCAGGAGCTGGCGAGCTGGGAGGCCTCGCAGAAGACCACCGCCGCGCCCGGGCCTGCGTCGGTCCCAGTAGGGCCGGCATCCCTGCCGGCCAAGGCGAGCGAGCCTCCCAAGAAAGACAAGCGCCCGGAGGCCCCCGACGAGCCCGAGCGCGATCTGAAGATGGAGGCGCTGGGCCAGGCGCTGGAGCGCAAGGTGCCCGTGCTGGTCCGCGCCCACCGGCAGGACGACATCCTGGCTGCGCTGCGCATCGCCGACGAGTTCAAGCTCAAGCTGGTGCTCAACCACGGCACGGAGGCCTACCGCGTTGCCGAGCAGCTGGCCAAGCGGGACGTGCCGGTCTTGGTCGGCCCCATCGATCAGCAGCCCGAGACTTTCGAGACCCTCGGAGCTCGTTACGAAAACGCGGAGTTGCTGCGCCGCGCGGGCGTGCGCATCGCCATCCAGAGCGCCGAGACTCACAACGTTCGAAACCTTCCCTACGCCGCCGGCCTGGCCGCGGCGCACGGTCTTCCGCCACAGGAGGCGCTGGCGGCTGTCACCATCGAGGCCGCGAAGATCCTGGGCATAGCCGATCGCTACGGCAGCCTGGAGAAGGGCAAGATCGCCAACATCGCGGTGGTCGAGGGCGATCCGCTGCAGCCCGCCAGTCAACTGCGGCAGCTCTTCATCCGCGGCAAGTCCGTGCCGTTGACCAGCCGCCAGACGGAACTGTTCGAGAAGTTCAAGGGGAAGTAGCGAGGAGTCGGAAAAAGCGGGATGCAGGCATTTGAGCCACTAACCTGCCAAGGGAAGGCTTCACTAGTACTTCCAAGGCCCTTCCTGGTCAGGGCAAGGACTTTGCTCGCCAGCGAAGCACGCTCATGACATCGAGGAGCTTTGCAAGGACTGGCCATTTGGAACCTCCGCCCGCCGGAGAGGTCTAGGAGGCGAGGAGACAACCCATGATCGAGACACCGCCACGGTCCCCGACTCGCGCGGCCCCCGGCCGCCGCCCGAGCCTCGTGCAACGCATCGCATCCTCCGGTCTAGTGAGGCGCGCTTCGGAGCGGCCCGCGGACCTGGTCACCGTCGTGCTGTTCGGCGCCGGGTTCGCGTATCTGCTATGGGCTCATCGGGCGATGTACGAAGCGTTCATCCTGCCGCCCGGTTCCGACAACGCGAACTCGCTCTTCATGTGGAGCGGAGCGCCGGCTTCGCATCTGGAGGCGGAGCATCCGTTGGCTCATGGATTCTACCGGGCGCTCTCCAGGCCCGGGGCGTTCCTCTTCGTCTTGCCGCTGACCACGCTGTATGCCTGCGCGTGGCGGCGCGTCTACAACGCGACCGGGCGGTTCTGGACTCGGCTGCTCGCCTCCGTCGCGTTCGTCGAGGGCGCCCTTCTCGTGGTGGACCTGCTGTTCTCTACCACCCTGGCGTTCCACCACACCGGATGGGGCAAGGCCTGCAACTGGCAGCCGTGGACGGCCTTGGTCGGACTGAACATGTACGGTCTTCCCTGCGCGCTCCTGCCGCTGCTGGCGGATACCGTCGCGAACTGGATCGCCGGAAGGAACCGCACCCACATCGGGCGCGCCGCCATATAGAGCACGAGGACCTTTCGAGTCTTCTTTCCGAGCTGTTCGCCGACTAGTTCAAGGCGCCAGCTTCTCCAGCGGCACGCCGATCTCCCGAGCGATGGCCGTCTTCATCACGACGATCCGATCGTTACCCTGCCAGGTCGGATACCGGTTGAAGTTGACCTCCATCGGACCGAACGTCCGCTCTGTCAAGTCCGAGCGATTGGCCGGACAGCCCTTGAGATCGATCCCCTCGTACGAGTAGAAGATCGCCAGGTCGGCCTGCGCGGGCGGGCAAGAGGAGGGCAGGTTCGTGGCGGGCGCCCGGAGCCCCGCCAGGGCGGACCTGACGCGCCGCGACAAGAAGACTCGGGTTCCGGGTCGTTCGTTCAGCCACGTCCGGAGATCGCGTTCGAAGGGGTAGCTGTTCCGGTGTCGGATGCTCATCGCGGCGGTCGCCAGCCACGCGGCGTTGCCTGCCAGGGCGCACGCCAGCAGTGCCGCTGCCACGCGGCGGACCCGGACGTCGCGCAGACCTTCCAGAGCTGCCACGGCACCCCGCGCCGAAAAGATCGCCAAGAACGGCAGCAGCACGAGAAGGTTCCGGACGATGAGCACGCGCTGCATCGACATGAAAAGGAGATAGAAGGCGGGAAAAGAGACGGTCACCAGACCGTCGCCGCGGCGGTCTCTCGCGATTCGCGCCACGCCCAGTCCAGCCAGGAGGAAAGCGGCCAGCGACACGAGGCGATAGGGCGACAGCGCGTCGGCCGCGAGGTACTCGAGGTTCTTGTACAGAGAGGCCGCCCTGCTGGGAACCGAGTAGCCGTAGTAACCCGTGCTGTAGACGTACACATTGAAGAGAACGTGGGAGATGAAGTTGACGGGATCGACAAGAGTTCCCGGCGTCACGAGGAGATAGACGGCGAAGCAGATCGCGATGAGGAGCCGGCTCCGCCCCCGCCGCGGCTGACCGTCAGGTCCGGAACACGCCAGGCGTCGCTCGGCGAAAAGGACGGGCAGCAGGAGTGCTCCGCCCTGATACTTGGTGGAGAAGCCTAGCCCGGCGGCGGCGGCGGCCAGACCGAGCCACAGAGGCTGATCCCGGCGGCGGAGCGCCACGCAGCAGAGCAGAAGGGTCAGGGCTCCGAACTGCATCAACACCGCGTCCGGGGCGACCCATCGCGCGTGGTAGGCCACTTCCCAGGACGTGGCGATCCAGGCGGCGGCGGTCAGCGCCTCGAGTCTCGACCTTCCAAGTGCGAGCACGGCCAGATGGACCCAGAGGATCGTGAGGGCCGTTACAGCCACGAACACGTGTCGAGTGGCCAGCGCGTACCAGGGCTTCATGATCAGCTTGGCCGTGGCGTCCGGCAGAGAAGGGGCGCCCGGGCCCGAATCCGGCGGCAGCATCCTGGGGGTCAGGGGCAGCGGTACGGCGCAAAGCCACCAGGTCATCGACGGGTACCAGAAGTACCTGGGGATCAGAACTCCAGACCGGGCCGAGTAGGCGACATCCACCATGAATCGCCTTTCGTCCCAGTGCGAGCCGAAGTCGAGGCCGAGCTCTCCGGTCACCAATTGCAGCGCCAGCAAGGCTGCCAGGGCCACCCAGGACCAGCTTCGAGCCAGAGTCCCGGTCGCCTCCGCGGCCGGTTCGGGCCGCTGAATCTGCAGGGTGGGGGGAGGGGAGTCGGACGCAGTGAGCGCCGGCGAGCTCTCGCGCACCCGGGCGCGTTCGTCGGCCCGGTGGCCGCGAAGGGCGTAGATGGCGCACCAGACGGGGCTTCCCAGCAACACCAGGACGCCAATCCTGTCGGCCGTCGAGAAGGCCGCCGAGTCGAACTTCGAGAAGATCTCGGCGACGGCGACCAGCAGCATCAGCACGGGTGCCAGCGGCAGCAGGTGGGCGTGAAAGAGCACGATACCCGGGAGGCCCAGAAGCAACGCCTCCAGCGGACCGACGAAGCACTGGCCGTGCATCCACAGCGAAAGCGGCAAGACCACGATCCCGAACGCTGCCCCCCGAAGCAGGTGCCGAGCCTTGGGCCAAACCCGGACCAGGACCAGGTACGCCGCGGCCGGTGGCATCATCAAGGCGGCACCGATCAGCAACGCGAACAGGAGCGAGCCGACCGGATTCATCGGGACCTGCAGGCGGGTGCCGCCGAGAACGATCCCGTGAAGTGTTTGCCAGATCATGGGCTAAACCAATGCCCATGAATTAAGGCACCAATCGAGAGCTTCGCTCTCGAACTCTGACCAGGGGCCAGAGGCCCCTGGACCCCGTTTGCGTGACCGTCTCTCGCTTGTACTCGCAGGCTGGATGAACAGTCACAGGCTTCTCGGCCCCTGGGGTGGGCTGTGGGCCGGGGCCCTCGGCCGGGGAGCGGGGCAGAGCCCCGCCACAACTCTTTTCCTACTAACTCATGGGCATTGGGGCTAAAGCCCGGCAGCGACGTCCGCACTCGGGAGAAGTCCCGGGCGAGGCGGCTGCCGGCTGCGTGGATGAGCTGCATCGAAAGCCGCATGAACAAAAGACTCCGTGCCTCAGTGTCTCTGTGAGCTCTGTGAGGAAATCTTCAAGCGCTCGTCCTATTGGGAGCGCCTTCCCAGTTTCTGGGAACGCTCCCCATCTCGCGTGGCGGCCTCATTTGCCGGTGCTTTACCATGCACGACGGCCCCCAGTCCACCTCGGCTGCCCGCGGGCAGCAGGCCTCGACCGGGGCCGCCGAATCCGCTCGCAGGCGCTATCGTCCAGGCGACCACGGGAGGGACCGCATCGAGTGTTCTTTCACTGTCCAACCATCGAAGGGCGCAGTCGCCCGCCTACATGGAAACTGGCCAGGAGTTTGCGGTCTGCGGCCCCGTGGCAGCTTTACGGGAGGCGGCGAGCGCCGGACCTACTGGGAATCGAACGCGGCCGCCGGAGGTGCCCGGGCGGAGGTCGTTGTTGTGGTTGGCGGCGGCATCCGTGGCGGTTCTGGCCGTCTCCATCGGCGTGACGCGCACGGGGGGATTCGGTTGGACGCTGGGTGGGGAACCATCGGCGTTTCCTACCGTCTACTGGCTGGAAAGCCTGTTGCTCATCGTCACCGTACTTACGTTGGCCCTGGCCACCACGTTGACGGCTCGGAAGGGACCTTTTCCCGCCGTCAGGAGTTACCCGACCCCCGACGGAGCCGAAGCATTGCTGGAGGAAGAGCGGTATCGCCAGCACGCGGCCTGGCTGGTGCGGCTGCGCTGGATGGTTCTGCTCACGGCGGCGACGCTGACCGTGGGCGCCTGCTCAGTGGTGCCCTTGCTGGATGCCTGGCTGGTAAGACCGCTCGGGGCGTGCATCGCGCTTCTGGCCTTCGTGAACGTGGTGCTTTCGAACGTGACGGCGGGTCCTGCGGGGACCCGCTCGCTAATCCGGATCCAGATCGTGCTCGACCTGGTGCTGCTCACGGCCATGCTGCACTTCTCGGGCGGACTGGAGAATCCTCTCACGGTACTGTATGTCTTCCACGTACTGCTGGCTGGGATGCTGCTGAGTCCGGGAGAGTGCTATGCCACGGCGGTCCTGGCGTCGGTGCTGTATTGCGCGATGGCGACTGCAGAGCTCACCCGGCAGATCCCGCACTACTCTCTGGCCCTGTTTCCGCCGGTGGCCCCCGGGCTGGTCTCGCGCGCGCTGGTCTCCAGCAACGTGATCGAGCGAGCGGCGACCGAAGTCTTCGCGCTTCTCTGCGCCGCCTATCTGACTGGAATCATCGTTCGACAGCTCCGGGCGACCGAGCAGGGATTGGTCGAAATGTCTTCGCGTCTGCTCGCGGAGCGCCGCAAGCTGGACCTGATCGTCGAGTCGGCTGGCGCCGGACTGCTGCTGCTGGACCCCGAGATGCGCGTGAGCTGGTTCAACCGTTATGCCCGCGATTGGTTCCGGCTGGACGAGAGTTCTCTGGGGCAGCTCTGGGTGCCGCCGGCCTGTGAACCCTCCGAGACGAGTCAGCCTCTCGTCCCGGTCGAAATCTCGGGTCCGATGCAGGAGCCGCGGACCCGGGTCACGGAGTGTACGCTGCGCGATGCGGCGGACACGCCTCGCACCCTGTTGATCACGACAACGCCCGTGCTGGGCTCGACGGGACAGGTCGTACAGGTGGTCAAGCTCTTCCACGACATCACCCAGTTACGCCAGGCGCGCAGCCAGCTTCTGCACGCGGCGAAGTTGGCGGCGATCGGACAGCTCGCAGGCACCGTCGCCCACGAGGTGAACAACCCGCTGGCGATCATCGCCGCCAAGGTCCGGTTGCTGCTGTCCGATTTCGACGGCCAAGTGCCCGAACGCGTCATCTCCGAGTTGAGGAAGGTGGTCGAGCAGGCCGATCGCCTCGCCGCAATGACTCACCGGCTCCTTTCAGTCTGTCGACCTTCTCCCGGCATCCGCCAGCCCGTCAACGTCGACGACGTGGTCGCCACCGTGATGGACCTGGTCAGTCCGCGAATCACCGGAGCGGGCGTCAAACCAAACGTGAATCGCGATTGCTCGGGAACCGTCGTGCTGGGTAATGCCGACGAACTGCAACAGGTGCTCCTGAATCTGGTGACCAACGCCCTGGACGCCATGCCGCACGGCGGAGAGCTGACCGTGGCGTCGAAGATGGGACCGCCCCTCGGCGCCACCTCCGAACGCAGTGTCGTGCTATCTGTACGCGACACGGGAGGCGGCATCTCGCCCGAGCATCGCGGCCACATCTTCGAGCCTTTCTTCTCCACCAAGGAGGAGGGGCGCGGGACCGGCCTGGGCCTGGCGATCAGCCAGGGGATCGTGCAGGAGCACGGAGGCGTCATTGCCGTCGACAGCACCCCTCGGGACGGGACCACCTTCACGGTGCAGCTGCCTGTCCCGGCACGTTCGGCGTTGGGCCTCGAACGGAGTGCTTCGTGAGGCTGCAGCGCGTCCTGGTCGTCGACGACGAGGCGGGGCTCCTGGAAGTATGCCAGGACATCCTGAGCCGACTCCCCGACGTCGAAGTCCTCTTGGAGCGCGATCCCAGGCGCGCGGCGGCCCGCCTGGGTTCGGAGGTCCTGGACTTGTTGGTTACCGACATCCGGATGCCCGAGATGAGCGGCGTCGATCTGCTGCGGCTGGCCCGCGAGGCCGACCCGGGAATGCTCGTGCTGATGTTGACTGGGTTTCCGGCAATCGAGACCGCCGTGGAGACGATGAAGCTGGGCGCGTTCGACTACATCGTCAAGCCGTTCATTCCGGACGACCTGCTGGCGACGGCCAGTCGAGCGCTGGAGCAGCGCCGGCTTCGAGACGAGAACCGCTTGCTGGTGCGTCACGTGGCGCGCACCTACCGCTTCGGCAATCTGGTGGGGGGCAGCGTGGCCATGCGCTTCATGTTCGATCTCATCGAGCGGACAGCGGCAACAGACACCGACGTGCTGGTCGTCGGCGAAAGCGGCACCGGCAAGGAGCTGGTCGCGCGCAGCCTGCACGCCAACAGCAAGCGGCGCGACAAGCGTTTCGTGCCCGTGGATTGCGGGGCGATCCCCGACGATCTGCTGGAGAACGAGTTCTTCGGCCACGACCGCGGGGCCTTCTCCGGGGCCAACGAGGCGACCATCGGCCTGTTGGAGTTTGCCGAAGGGGGCACGCTTTTCCTGGACGAAGTGGGAGAGCTGCCCCTGTTGCTGCAGGCCAAGCTTCTCCGGGCGATCCAGGAGCGCCGCTTCCGGCGCCTCGGCGGCCGGCACGAGATCCAGGTCGATGTCCGGATCATTGCCGCGACCAACCGTGAGATCGAGGAAGAGGTCCGGGCCAAGCGTTTCCGGGAAGACCTCTACTATCGGATCAACGTTCTGCGGATCGACATGCCTCCGCTGCGCGCGCATGCCGAAGATGTGCCGTTGCTCGTGGAGAGCATGATTCCGGCGATGGCTCGCGAGCTCGGTCGCGAACCGGTCAGCGTTGGCGCCGAAGCGCTGGAGGTGCTTTGCAGCTACTCGTGGCCGGGGAACGTGCGAGAGCTTCAGAACATGCTGAAGCGGGCTGCGACCTTGGATCGGGATGGTGTCATCGGACTGGACGACCTGCCGGAGCAGATCATCGACCGTGCCGGCGAAGGGGTGCCGAGCGCCAAGGGCGGGTTCTTCCGCGCGCGCCAGCAGCGCCTGGAGGACTTCGAACAATCCTACCTGCGCAGGCTGCTGCAAACGTGCCAGGGCGATGTTGCGGTCGCGGCCCGCGAAGCGATGTTGCCGCGCGGCACGTTCTACCGACTGATGAAGAAGTACGGCATCCAGCCCGACGAGTTCCGTTCCTGAGCGGCGCAATCCGGCCGGTATCGCGGACCTCAGCGGTCCTTGTCGGCGGTCGATGCCTCGTCGGTGAAGAGCGCGGGGGCGAACTTGAGGCGCACCACCGCATCGCGGGTCGGCAGATCGCGCAGCAGAAGCGTCACCTGGCGAGTCGGCGCGACCTGGGGCCGGGCGAATACGATCCTCGCTTGCAGCTCGGCCCCTACGATGGCGGACGCTTTCGGGTCGACCCGGAGCGGGGCGGCCTCGGGTCCTCCATCGAAGGACACGCGCAGGTGGTCGGCCAGCTGGCCGAGGTTCAGTTTGCGTGACGGCCAGATGGCGT
>JACQFU010000232.1 GCA_016199905.1 Candidatus Wallbacteria bacterium | reverse complement strand
CGCCGGGAACGCGTTCCGCGTCAGGACCAGCACCTCTTTCACGGAGTGTCCCGCCCCATCGGAAAGCTGGACGCGGATCCGCGACGGACTGAACGTGTCCGCATTGTCGATCGGAACCACGAACGTGTTCCGAGCGTCGGACGAGATCGCCGCCGTGGTGAGTCGCGGGGCGACGCTCCCGAGCTGCGTATCCACCCGCGCTATCTGGAGTCGGTACGGAGGAAGGCCGCCCGCAGCAGTGAGCCGGAAGCTGCCGGCGGCAGCCCGGACGACTGGGTTCATCGGATAAGTCCTGCGGTCGGGATCGACCAGGCCGATGGCGACGCTGGCCAGCTCGAGCCTCTGCGAATCCTCTGCCGGGCCGGCCCGCGAAACGTCCACGTCGACGGAAAATACGCCGGTCTCCGTGGCAGTCCCGGAGAGGCTGCCGGAGGCCGCAAGACCGAGCCCAGACGGCAGTCGCCCGCCCCCGACTGTGAAACCCAACGGCGGTTCGAGCGGCCCGTTACCGAGCGAACCGAATGCGAAGAACGACTCGTCGGCCGTCCGCCCGGGCAAGGCAACGAACGCGTGCCCCGCCAGTTCGAGCGACGTTGCCACGCCAGGCAAGAAGCTCACGGGCCCAAGAGGCAGCGCCGCCGTGGCCGGCACGGGCGCCGGATACTGCGACAGGAAACGGGCGTCCAGGTTCGGGTCCGCGAAACCGCCGCTCTTCGCCAACGCGAGCGCCCGCCGGATCGCGCCGACTGTGCACTGATGAACCGCCAACCTGTCGGCCGCGGGACGCGCCGGCGGCTGATCCAGAGCGATGTCCAGGAAACCGTACTGCGCGAGCGTGATGAGAGCCGCCGCTTCCAGCTCCGGGTCGCTCGCCAGGGCCGGCAAGAGCGCCTGGACCCGCGAAATCGTGGCCGCGGCGTCGGCGACCTGGTCGCGAGTCGCCAGCGCGAACTGGGCCGCGCGCGCCAGCGCTGCCTCGCCGGCTGCGTCCAGCTCGGGCAGGAGCGCCTCGAGCTGGGCCTGGCCTCGAGAACCCTCTCCTGTCAGCAGCAGAGTGCCGCGCGCCAGCCGGGCGCGCAGCGTTGTCTGGGCCGCCAGCCTCTCCGTGGCGCGCCGGAACACGAGCTGCAGGTTCTCGGTGAGCGACGGCCCCGATCCCGTCGCTCCTCCGCCTGCGCCGGCCGCCTGAGGCGGCTTCGCTCCCGCCGGAACCGCGCCATCGACCGCTCGATTCAGGTCGAGGACGGCGCGGTCGGACTCCCGGTTCTCGGCGAAGAAGAACGCCCGCAACAGCAACAGCTCCTTCACTCGCTCGGGAGCCACACGGGCTTCGGAGAGTGAATCGAGCGCTCGAGTCACGATGGCCACAGCCCGGGCGCGGTTTCGCAGCAGGAAGAAGGCTCTCGCTTCCGACTCGGCGATGGTGGCGAACAGCTCGGGCGCCGCCCGGGGCGTTGCGAGCAGGTTGGCGGCAGCCGACAGATCGACCTCTGCCTGCGCCACGGAGTCTTCGATGTGCAGTCGCTGTCGCATCGACTCGACCTGATAGTCCGGGAGGGGCCGCGACTTGGTGGCCAGCTGGTCGATCAGGGCGTGCAGCTCGAGCATCGACCGCGCTCCCTTCTGCACGTGCGGATGGACGGCAGAGGCGTCCCCCAGCGAGGCCAGCCCCCTCAAGTACAGCCCGCGTGCGGCCTGGACTCCGCTGGTCGGTCCCACGGCGCCGAGCGTCTCTCTGGCCCGATCCGGCTGACCCGCGGCGATCAGCGCCTCGGCCAAGTCGAGCCGCACGTCGGTCGCCCGCGGGTCGTCGGCGAAGCTGGCCAGGAACTGACGAAACCCTGCCGCGGCCAGTGCCGCCCCACCTTCTTGCGCAAGCGAGGCGCGCGAGGCCTGCAGAAGGTCCTCTTTCGACGGCCGGGCGCTTCGAGTCAGCAGTCCCACCAGCGCCTCCTGGCCGCCGGAGCCGCACCCGGCCAGCGCCAGGCCGCAGGCGAGCAGGCCGCCGGCGAGCAGCGCGCGACCCGGGAGCGTGTTCCGTTCCCCGACCATTACCCGAGCTATCGGCGGGCCGCCGGCAGCGCCGAAGCGGAGGGACCTACCGCAGCTTCGGGGGGAACCGCAGGAAGCCGCGGCCCGGGTCCAGCAAAGGGAACCGTGTTCCGCCCGGGCCTCGCCTCGGGTTGAGCGAGGCCTCCAGCCGCAGCCGGCCGTCTTCGCCCGGGGCGAACCGCACGATGGCGTCCTGGTCGAGAGGGTTCTGCCGAATCCAATCCTGACTGTCCAGCGGAAACGAGACATTCAACAGTTCGTGCGGCGTCAGGCCGAAATGCGAGTAGGGCCGCGTGTCGATGCCGGCGATCGGCTTGCCGGCGAGCGCGACGCGGCGATCCGTGGGGATACCCGCGACGATGTACGGCAGGCGTGGATTGACCGCGATGGTCTCGCCGCCCGAGCCGGCCAGCACGGACTGGAAACGCACCGCGGCCGTGGCGTCCTCTCGAGGCCACGCAATGAACGTCCCCCCGGTGAGTCGAAGCAGCGCCGCAACCGTGAAGGTCCGGCCCGGATCCCCCGGCAAGGATACGATGCACAGGGGCCTCAGCAGCGGAATTTCGCCAGCGAACGAGGCCGGCGCCACGGCCCGAAGATCGAACCGCGTTGGCCGCCGACAGCGTCACGAAGTCTCCGCCTGTGACGCTCTGCGTCATGCCGGTCGAGACGGAGAGCGGACTCCGCTTGCCGGCGGTCAGGGAGACGACAGCGTCGGGAAGCGAGTCGCCCGACGGATTGGCCTTCACGTCCACGGTCGAGCCCACGGCCTTCTCTGCTCGGCCGTCCTGAAGGCGGGCTTCGAACCGGTATCCGCCCGGCTGGGTCGGGGAGAACGTGGCGCTCATCGAGAGCGCGTTCCGGTCGATCCGGGCGGGCAGCACCAGCTCCGTCACGGGGCCGTCGGTAAGGGTGAAGTGGAACGAGTCGTCGGCCAGCTTGCCCACGACGGTCTTCGCGTTGGCGAGAACGCCGCCCAGGTCGACGCTGAGCGAGACGGGTTCGCCGACGGTCACCTGCTGGGCGTCCTTCGCTTGCACGGTCTGCTTGCCGGCCGGCGCCGCGGCGGGCTGCAGCGCGAGCAACGTCGAGTCGGTGGCCGCGATCCCAAAACTCACGGCACGGGGGGCGCTTGCGGCTCCCTCGGCATCGCGCGCGGTCAACTCGAAGGTGTAGAGATCTGCCACCGTGGGCGTCAGCGCCACGCGCGCGCCGGACGCCTCCTGGGTCGTCAGCGGCAGCGACTCTCCGGATACTTGGCGCCAGGTGTAGGAAAGTGTGTCCCGGTCGGCGGCGTCGGGGTCCGACGAGGCTGTCGCGTCGAGCACCAGCGCCGTACCGGCTGCGAAGACCGGGGGGCGATCCAACGCGTCGAGCGAAACGGTCTGTCCCTTGCGCAGGACGACTTGCGGAACGGCGAACGGCGGGCTGTTGACGAACTGCACGGTCACGTAGACCGAGCTTGGGCGGCTCTCGGCCTGCGAATTGAACACTCGCAACCCGAAACCGTAGGTGCCACCCGTGGTCGGCACGAAGGCCGGGTTGGACGTCGTGGCGCCGAGGAGAGGGACCGAGGGGCCAGCGATCTGAAGCCATTCGTAACTCAGAGGCCGGGCCGGCAGGTTCGGGTCGGAGCTGGCTCGCCCGTCCAGCAAGACGAACGGGTTCGACCGCCCGGGACGGATGGGGTCCGGGAAGGTTGCCAACACGCGACCGGCCTGGCGCGCCATCGTCACACAGACGTTGATGCCGGCATTGGCTGCCGGGGCGCCAAGGACGACGTCGCCTCCGGCCGTTCGGAAGAGGTACCCGTCGAGGGTGGGCGAACCGCCGCGAGATGCCGAGCCCGCAAGCGGCTCGAAATAGAGCGTCGCGATGGGACCGGTTTGCCGGATGCCGCCCGCGGAGCCGAGCACCACGCGCACGACGCCAAGGGAGGGCAGATCGACCGCTAGAGGCAGCGCCCCTCCTGCCAGAGATCCCGGATCGAAGCTGCGGTAGGCAAAGGAGGCAGGGTCGAATCGCAGGCGGGTCTCCACGGTGGAAAGCTCCAGCCCGGCGGCCCCCAGCCGCGTCACGTTCACGACGAAAGTACGCGCCTTCCCCACCACTGGTCCGGGCACGACTTCCAGCTCGGGCCTCTGGGCCGCGTCGATGAGGATAGACGTGTCCGTGGACACACCGGCCCCGCCTTGCTGGTCCAGTACGGTGGCGGTCACGTCGTAGCTGCCCGAGCGGATCGGGATGCCCGAGAGGCGGCCGTCTCGGCTTGCAGAGATGCCCGGCGGCAGCCCGCCGAAGATCCAGGAGTAGGGTTGGATTCCCCCCGTGGCGATCAGCGT
>JACQFU010000231.1 GCA_016199905.1 Candidatus Wallbacteria bacterium | reverse complement strand
CCGGCACCGCCGGTAATGAGGACGCGCGACATGGTGCAAGAAACGGTCGGAGGGGCCTTACGGGAAGGGAAGCCATCTTAGCGAGGGGAGGCGGGCGAGTCAAGGTCATGACGCGCCTCGGGATTGGCGCCGAAAGTGGGGAATTCTTTCAAGGAGGGGAGGTTTTCCCGGGGTGGAATGCCCGAATGTCTGCTGCAATAGTGCCGCATGGGGACGACGGGATCGTGCAGTAGAGAGCACAATTGCCTCGGTTTTGTTCTTGGCTTGGGTATTGCATTAGGGGTGGCGCAATGGTGGGACAGTCCTCGTCGGAGCGGCAACAGCGAGTGGTCTTGGTCGTAGGCCCGGAGCAGGAGCTTCGGGATTACGTTGGCGATCTGTTGCGGCAAGCCGACTACACTGTCTACACGGCGGCCTCTGCTTTCGAGGCGCGCGCGCGGCTCCGGGATCTGTATCCGGACCTGATGCTGCTCGACGCGTGCCTGCCGGAAGCCGACGGTCTTCTCGCAGAGCAGCGCCTCCGGTTCGGAGGCGGCCCGTTCCGCCTGCCAGTGGTTTTCCTCGGATCGCCTGATTCGGCCGAGGAGCTGAGGCGAGGCTACGAACAAGGCGCCCTGTGTCACATCTTCAAGGGTGACGGCGTGCGGCGGTTGCCGCAGCTGCTCGAATGCGCGCTGGAACGCCTCGAGTTCGAGCGCAACCCGGACTGACCATCTCCCTGCCCGTTGGGGCTTCTTGGTCCTATCTCTTTGGCCCACTTCGAAAGAAGTGGGCGTTTTCTTTTTCGCGACTATCGCCGCGCAGGGGATAGGCGATCACCAAGCTGCTGATCTAAAGTACATTGAGAGGACCGCGACGGTCGATGCTGCCGCGCGGGCCACCATGACTAGCCCCCAGTCGACTGCTGCAGGTTTCTTGGGCGCCGGCCGGATGTTGACGCTGACGCTGCTGTGCTTCGCCTTGTCGGCAGGGCAGGCGAGCGGGCATGCCGCCAATGCCGGTCCGGATCTCGTCGGATGCAAGTCGCTTAGCTTGCAGATCTTCGGTTCGGAAACTCTCGACAGCGGCTTTTCGAATCAAAGCGTCGCCTGGACGATAGACAACCAGCCTGCGGGCGGCGATGGAAATCTCACGCAAGCGGACAAGTTCTCTCCGTTCTTCAATGCCACCGTTGCCGGCGCCTATGCGATCCGAATCACCGTGGTGGAGTTCTTCGATACAGACCCCGCGTTAAAGGACACCAAGACCGACACGATGACGGTCACCATCGGCAATCCACCCACCGTGGCAGCCGGCGGCAACGTCAACACCCAGCCCAACGTTCTCATCAAACTGGGCGGGTCGGGCGCCGATCCGCAGGGCGGTCCGGTCACCTTCCGCTGGACCCTCGACGCGACCCCGGACGTTCCCGCCGCGCCTTGCTTCCTGGGGACGGACAATGCCGACGCCGAGATTCAGAGCACCACCATCGCCCAGCCCGCCTTTGTGGCCAGGAAGGCCGGGGTCTATCGAGTACGCTTGACCGTGGCCGATTCAGGCGGTTGCTCCTCAAGCAGCATCGCCGACATCACCGTCGACTCGGCGCCGCTGGTCAACGCCGGCCCCGACAAGCAAACGGCCACCAACGTCGCCGTCCAGCTCGAGGGCTCCGGCCAGGACCAGGACGCCAACGATTGCCTCACCTTCGCCTGGTCCGTGGCGGTGCCGGCGGGCGGAGATAGCGGCGACGCGCTCATCGACAACCGGGCGATCGCGCAGCCCAACTTCACGGCGACCAAGCCGGGTCTCTACACGCTGACGCTGGCGATCACCGATCGCTTCGGGAAGATCGTCACGGACACGATGACGGTGCTGGTGGATCGCTCTCCGACCACCAACGCCGGGCCCAACAGGCGCATCCTGCCCAACACGCCGACAGTGCTGATTGGAACGGCCACGGATCCGGATGGCCCCACCGACGCGCTCACCTACGCGTGGACCATTCCGACCAACCCGGGTGGCGCGGGTTCCTTCACCGGGGCCAACACCTTGACGGCTACCTTCACCGCGACGCATTCGGGCAACTACACGATTCAGTTGCAGGCTACCGATTCGCATACCGGCACGGGAGCCTCCACCGCGCTCATCACCGTCGACACCACGCCCACGGCTAACGCGGGTGTCGACGTGCTGGTCCGGACCCACACCAGCATAACGGTTGTCGGCTCCGGGACCGATCCCGACGGCGATGCGCTCACCTACTCGTTGGGCATCGGGCAGCCGACCGGCGGGGACGGAATCCTCAGTTCGGCCACCGTGCCGGGGCCCAGCTTCTCGGCGACCAAACCGGGCACCTACGTCCTCACCCTCACCGTCAACGACGGCCTGGGCGGCACGGCTTCCGACTCGGCCAACGTGACCTGCAACGATCCGCCCGTCGTCAACGCCGGGTCGAACCGCTCGCTTCTGCTGCCGGTCCCCGGGCCATTGACCGTGAACCTGACCGGTAGTGCGACCGACGCCGACGGCGACGGCATCGTGAGCTACCTCTGGACGCGGGCCAGCGGCAGCGGCCCGCCGGTGACTCTGCAAAACGCATCCTCGGCCTCGACCTCCTTCGTCGTCACGTCGGTTGGCACGTATACCTTCACACTTGCCGTCACGGACGCCATCGGCGGCACTGGCGGCGTCGGCACGGCCAACGTGACGATCACGGTGTTCCAGGGGACGGCGCCACTGGCCGACGCCGGCGCGAACCAGACAATCATCCTCCAGGAGGGAATCCCACTGTCGGTGCAGCTCTCCGGGCGGGCGACAGATCCGCAGGGCCTGACGATCCCGACCTACTCTTGGACGCGAGCGGGCGGAACGGGGCCCGCCGTGACCCTGACGAACCCGTCGGGGCCGTCGCCGACCTTCGTTGCGACCGTCGCCGGCACCTACACTTTCGGCATGACGGCGACCAACTCCAACGGAAACGTCTCGACCAACGCTGCCCTCACGACCGTCACGCTCGTGCTGAACAAGCGTCCCGTCGCGACCGTGCCTGCCGACTTCCAGGTTATCTTGCTCGAGGGGGTTTCGCAGACCGTGACGCTCACGGGCACGGCGAGCGACCCCGACGACGACGCAATCGTCTCCTACTCGTGGACCCGCACGGGCGGGACCGGCCCGCCGGTGACCCTGACCGGCGCTTCACAGCCCTCGGCAAGCTTCACGGCGACAGCGACGGGGACCCAGATTTTCGAGCTCAAGGTCACAGACGCGCGCGGCGGCGTGTCCAATCCGGCCGTCGTGACGGGACTTCGATCGGATCGTGAGCTACCGCTGGAGTCGCGCCGGAGGCGGAGGACCGCCGGTGACGCTCTCCAACCCCAACACGGCCGCGCCCAACTTCACGGCAAGCTCGCAGGGGACCTACATCTTCTCGCTGGTCGTGACCGACGCTCGCGGCGGTGTTTCCATCAACAGCGCGACGGTGAAGATAGTCGTCTCCGGGGTGGGAGTGCCGGTTGCCGACGCGGGGCAAGACCGCACCGTCACGATCCGACAGGGAGGGTCCGTTGACGTCACTCTGTCCGGAAGGGGGAGCGACCCGGACGGCGAGGCCATCGCCAGCTACCTCTGGACGCGAGCGGGCGCCTTTCGCCGGGTGGCACGGTGACTGTCGCGCTCCAGGGCAGCGGCAGTGACCCCGACGGCACGCCGATCACCGCCTACAGCTGGTCGCGAGCCGGAGGGACCGGGCCGGCGGTCACCCTGGCAAACGGGGCAACTCCCACTCCCAGCTTCCGTACGAGCGTGGCCGGCACCTATGTCTTCGCGCTGTCCGTTCAGGATTCCACCGGCGGCGTGAGCGCCAACAGCGCGCGAGTGACCATCACCGTTGCCCCGGATGGGCTCCCGCTCGCCAACGCCGGCCCGGATCAGACAGTCACTCTGGGGCTAGGGGGCGCCGTGCAGGTAACGCTGGCGGGAAGCGGAAGCGACCCCGACAACGATCCCATAGCGGGTTACTTCTGGCGCAGAGTCGGCGGCAGCGGGTCGAATGTGCCGCTCTCCGACGACCGCGCCGCATCGCCCAACTTCTTTGCCGTCGTTGCGGGTACGTATCAGTTCTCGTTGACCGTGACCGACAGCCGAGGAGGGGTGTCGACGAACCTGAGCGTGGTCACCGTAAACGTCGTGGCGGGGCAGCGTCCCGTGGCGAGTGCCGGGTCTGACCAGAGCGTCGTCGTGAACCAGGGAAGCGCGACTTTGGTGACCCTCTCGGGCGGAGGCGTCGATCCGGACGGGCGGCCCATCGTGAGGTACAGCTGGACGCGAACGGGAGGCACCGGCCCCGACGTGACGCTCTCGGACTCGACTGCCCGCGCTCCCACGTTTACTGCGGTGCTGCCCGGCACGTACAGCTTCGGGCTGACCGTCTTCAACGACATCGGCGGCACCAGCGCCAACGCGGCGATCGTGACCGTAACAGCGTTGCTGAACCACGTTCCGCTGGCAGCGGTGGGCCCCAACCAGACCCTGTTCCTCCCGGCGGGGAGCTTCCTGGACGTGGCGCTGTCGGGGAGCGCAACCGATTTCGACGGGGATGCCATCGTCGGATACTCCTGGACGCGCGCAGGCGGCACGGGCCCTGCGGTCACGCTCTCCGACGCGGCAGCCATCACGCCGGTCTTCCGGGTGACGGCGGCGGGGACGTACGTCTTTTCGCTGGCCGTCACGGATGCGCGAGGCGGACGCTCGTCGAACGTCGCGCAGACGAGCATCGCCGTGGATCAGAACCGCCGGCCGGCGGCCAACGCCGGTCCCAACCAGTCGCTGGTGTTGCAGGAGGATTCCACTCTTTTGGTGACGCTGGCGGGCAGCGGCAGCGACCCGGACACCACGGGGCCACTGACCTACTCCTGGGCGCGCGCCGGCGGCACCGGAGCCGACGTGACGCTGTCCAGCCCGACCGCG
Organism: Candidatus Wallbacteria bacterium; assembly: GCA_016199905.1. Lineage (GTDB taxonomy): Bacteria > Muiribacteriota > UBA6191 > JACPRK01 > JACPRK01 > JACPRK01. The sequence goes on along the minus strand of JACQFU010000231.1, from coordinate 3,694 downwards.
GCGTCGCCCAGCTTTACCGCCGTGTCGGCCGGAACCTACGTCTTCGGTCTGACCGTCACCAGCTCGCACAGCGTGGCCTCGACCAACGCCGCTTCCGTCACAGTCAGCGTCGCGCTGAACCTGCGGCCCGTGGCGACGGCGGGCCTGCGCCAGCGGGTTCAGATTGTGAGCGGCGACTCGATCCGGATCGGGCTCTCCGGCGCCGCGGTCGATCCGGACGGCGACGCCATCGTGAGCTACCTGTGGACCCGCACGGGAGGCAACGGCCCACGGATCCAGCTAGACAATGCTTTCAGCTCTTCTCCCGCGTTCACGGCGACCTCCGCGGGCATCTACATCTTCTCGCTAGCCGCGCGGGACGCCCGCTCAGGCATCTCGACCAACCTGGCGACGCAGCAGGTTGAAATCTTGATCAACAACCGGCCCGCGGCCAGTGCCGGAGCCAGCCGCCGCGCCACGGTGCAAGACGGCCAAAACACCGACGTGGTACTGGACGGCGGGGCGACGGATCCGGACGGCGACATCGTGCCCGTGTACCTCTGGCGGCGCGTCGGCGGCACGGGGCCCGCGGTGACGCTCCTGGAAACGGCGGGGCCCAATCCCCGTTTCACGGCCTCTCTGCCCGGGACCTACATCTTCGGCCTGAAGGTGACCGACGCGCGCGGCGCCGCCTCGGCCCTGGAGTCGCTGGCGACGATCACGGTCGACGTGAACCGCAGGCCCGCGCTGAGCGTCGGCGGAGACTTCCAGGTGATAGCGGGCACGAACGTCACGCTCGACGCGGCGGCGTTCGACCCCGATGGCGACAAGGTGCTCTATTCCTGGCAGGAGGTCTCGGGGCCCGCGGTGACGGTGCCGACCACGAGCGCGCCCCAGATCGATCTGACACCAGCGTCCCCCGGGACCTACCTGATCGAGTGCAAGGCCAGCGACGGTCGAGGCGGCACGGACACCCAGCAACTGGCGGTGACCGCCGTGGCCAAGCCGGAGGCGCAACTGGCGGCCATCTCGGTGACGCCGACGGTGCTCACCGTGCGAGCCGGACAACTGGTGGGCGTGCGCGGTGACGTGACCAACGTGGGTCGAGCGACGTCTGGCGCCTCCACCATCCGGTTCGTGCTCTCGTCGAGCGCTACTCTCGACAAGAACGCGCCGTTCCTCGGATACAACTCGGTTGGGCCGATGGTGCCCGGGGAAGTGCGGACCTTGCTCGGCACCTTTCCGTTGCCTTCCACGTTGGCTCCGGGAAACTACTTCGTCGGGCTCGTGACCGACGGCCCGACGTTCGACGCGGGGTTGAGCCCTTCGGGCACGACGGTGACGTCTCCCGGGACGTTCACCGTGCAGGCCGTGAATCTAGTGACAAGCGGCGTGACGGCTCCGGCGGCGGTTCGCACGGGTGACGTCTTCACGGCTTCCGCCACGGTCTCCAACGAGGGAAACGTCGACGACAACACGGCATTTCGGGTGGACTTCTTGCTTTCGACGAACGGCACCGCCGGGGCCGGGGCCGTTAACCTGGGAGGTGTGCTGGTCCCTCGGCTGGCCGCCCCCGCCTTGGTCACGGTCTCGCGCGAGTTGACGGTTCCGCAGGGATTGGCGGCGGGCGCCTACTTCGTCGTGGCGAACGCCGATCCGGGTGGACTGGTCGGCGAACCAAAGCGGAGCGACAACGTTGCGGCGTCAGCGACGGCCATCGCCGTGACCACTCCGGCGACGGTGGCATTCACGATTCCACTGGCGCGGGGCACACGGTTGGTCTCTCTGGCCTACCAGCCAGTGGCGAACCTCACGGCGGCCGATCTGCTGGTCGCGCGGCCGGGCGTGGCCGATCCGGGCGTGGTGTCGCGCGCGACGGCCTTCGGATTCGAGAGCTTCTTCCGCGCGATGGGGGTGCCGCCATTCGCCCTGGAAGGCGGGCGGGGCTATCAGCTGGCGCGGCGGGGCCCGGCGATGACGCTCTCGCTCGTAGGTCGAGATTGGCCTTCCACGGTTCTCAGGATGAGACTGGAGCGGGGAACCAACATCATCGGCGTGCCCGCCATCGTTCGCGCCGGACTGACGGCCAACGATCTGGCCACGCTCACCGGTTCCACCGTCGTTTCCCGGATAGGTCCTTCCGGCCGCTTCGAGGTCTACTTGCCGGGCGGGCAGGCGCCTGATTTCACGCTCGATCGCGGCTCGGCCTATCTGGTGAGCGTGCCTGCCGCGCGCTCGGTCACGCTGCCGGCGGCGCCTTGACGAGTCGCCGGACCTTTCGGGTCCTGCGACAAAGAGGTTGAAACGCAGGCGGATTGTGACTATACTGCGCATCCTTGTCTCATTGTCCGCGGGGACCAATGAGGAGAGACTTGCGGAGAGTCCCTGAGATCTCGCCCGTGAGGCCGCAACTTGCGGCCCGTTCCCGCGGGGCTTCAGTGCCAGCGTCCGGATTTCGGAGCTGGCCGGAAGGATGCACGAAACGCCATGGAAACCGATGTTCGCCTCAAGAGCGGGGACCCGCTTCAACTGAAGTCCGACGGACTCCTGGCGTTCCTCTTCGAAGACCAGAAGCTGGTCGGCAACCTCGCCAGGGCCGACGAGCAACTCCAGGGCTGGGTAAGCGAGCTGGTGAAGGACGGAGAGGTGTCCGGCAAGAAGGGCAACCTCACCGTACTCCACGCTCGCGGAGTGCCCTACAAGCGGCTCTTCGTCATCGGCCTCGGCAAGCGGCAGTCATTCGAGCTGGACTTCATGCGCAACGAGGTCGCCACTGCGGCCCGCAAGGCCCGCGAGATGGGATGCAAGAAGCTGACGGCGGACGTTCCCCACGAGCTGGTGGAAGGAGACGCGTCGGCGGAGGCGAGGGCCCTGGTCGAGGGCGTCGTGCTGGCGAACTACAAGTTCACCAAGTACCTCAGCGGCCACAAGGAGCGCTACCTGGATGAGCTGACCGTCGTTTCCAGCGAGAAAGAAAACGTCCGGAGCGTCCAGACGGCCGTCCGGCAGGGCGACCTGCTGGCGCACGCGACTCAGGTGGCTCGCGACATGTGCAATGAGCCCTCGAACGTCTTGACCCCGGCCGAGATCGTCCGGATCGCGACGGACATCGCCAAGCGGAACAAGCTGCCGATCCGCGTGCTGAAGCGCCGCGACATCGAGCGGTTGGGGATGGGAATGCTCATGGGCGTCGCCAAGGGCAGCGCCTATGACCCGTTCGTCGTCACAATGGAGCACCGGGGCGACCCCAAATCGAAGGACTGGATCGCCCTGGTCGGCAAGGGCATCACCTTCGACTCGGGCGGCATCTCGATCAAGCCGTCGTCGGGGATGCACCACATGAAGCGCGACATGACGGGCGCTGCCATCGTGGTGACGCTGATGGATTACTTCGCCAAGGCCGGCGTCAGGGCCAACGTGGTCGCTGTGGCGCCCACCTGCGAAAACATGCCCGACGGCAATGCTTACAAACCGGGCGACATCCTGAAGAGCATGTCGGGCAAGTACGTGGAGATCACCAACACCGACGCAGAGGGACGTCTGATCCTCGGTGACGCGATGACCTACGTGCAACGCGAGTACAAGCCCAAGTGGATGATCGACGTGGCAACGTTGACGGGCGGCGCGTTGATGGCGCTGGGCGGCGGATTGATTCCCGCCTTCGCCAACGACGAGGAACTGTATACGACGCTCGAGAAGGCCGGCAAGTCGAGCG
>JACQFU010000237.1 GCA_016199905.1 Candidatus Wallbacteria bacterium | reverse complement strand
CCCGTGCCGTGCCTGTCGTTTCGAGCGGCTGCACCAGCTCCAACTCTAGCAGCGAAGGGAGAGGGCTGCCCGGGGTCGACCCCGGGGCTCGCCGGTCCGGGAGTGGACTCAGGCGTTGGCTAGTCAGCCGCTTCCTCGTCGGCCTCGTCGCCCAGGGCGGTGAGCAGCGCCGCGCGTCGCTCGGCGTGGTCCTCCTCCGCACTCGCCGGGTCCGGCTTTCCCGGCTCCGGTGGTGCCGCGAGCTCGGGCGGAGTCATGCGGGCCCCGGGATGCGTGGCGGCGTGGATGGCCTGGAGCTTTCGGATCGAGACGTGGGTGTAGAGCTCGGTGCTGCTCAGATGCGTGTGGCCGAGCATTTCCTGGATGAAGCGGATGTCGGCGCCGCCGTCGAGCATCAAGGTCGCCATGGTGTGCCGGAAGAGGTGACAGGAGCCAGTCTTGTCGAGCTGGGCGCGGTCGACGTAGTCGCGAACGATCTTGCTGAAAGCGGTCGGATTGAAGGGCTGCCCGAGGAACGTCAGGAAGATCACGCCCTCGTCGGGCGCCGTGACGATCTGGGGGCGCGCGGCGGTGAGATAGCGGTCGAGCCAGATCAAGGCGCGCTCGCCGACAGGGATGACGCGGTCCTTCTTGCCCTTCCCCTCCCGGATGAAGATCGTGAGACGCTCGGCATCGACATCGGAGAACTTGAGCGCGAGCAGCTCCGCGCGGCGCATGCCGGTGGAGTAGAGGACTTCGAGCATGGCGCGGTCGCGCAGGCCGAAGGGGTCGCCGAGATCCGGGAGCGCCAGGACTTGCTCGACTTCGGCGACCGAGAGAACGGCGCGAGGCAGCCGGTGCGGCAGCCGCGGGGCGTCGAGGTCGGAGGCGGGATTGGACAGGATGCGGTTCTGCCGCGTGAGCCACCGGAAGAAGCCCCGCAGCGCCGAGAGCCGCTGGAACTGCGTATGGAAGGTCAGCGGCTGGCCGCTCTTCTTGCGGTAGTAGTAGAGCCATCGCTGGTAGCTCTCGAGCATGGGGCGGGTGACCTGGGCGGGCTCGGAGAGACCGCGCTCATCGGCCCACCGGGCGAACCACCCGAGCTGGTAGTGAAGACTCCGCAGCGTCCCGGCGCTGAAGTTGCGAACGGCGAGGGCTTCCAGGTACAGGCCGATCAGGCAGGGGAAGCCTCGGAGATTGACGGGATCGCCGGGGAGGGGCGCGGCGGGCCGGGCGCGGCGACGAGCCAGGCGCGCCATCAGCGGGCCGGGTGTCGAGAACCGTTACCGGGGTGGGCCGAGCGAGCGGGGGGCGCCGCAGGTTTGGCGACCCGGGCGGCCGTCGTGACCGGCGTGACCGTCGTGACCTGTGTGGCCGCGACGGGCTGCCGGCGAGCGGCGCGCTTCGGGGGTTCGTCCTGCTTTGTTGAGACCGGCTGAAGTGCGTTTTCGGCAGGTTTCGCCTCCGGAATCACAGAAGTGCTTTCAGGGAGCGGGTTCATGCGAGCCCGATCACCCCCCGCTACCCCCCCGATCTGGGGGCAATCTGGGGGCGCCAGGTCGCTCGTTTGCCCCGCCAGGTGAGCGCCAGACCCCGCCAGGTTGGAATCGTACCCGTGGGCTCGCGCGAGCTTGTCGACATCGATCAGCCCCGGGAGGAAGGGCCGTCCCTCGGTGCCGCGGCCGTCGTAGACCAGCTCGTAGGCGAACGTGAGGCCGTGGCCGCCGCGGTGACTGACGAGATACTCGAGCTCTTCGAGTCTCCCGAGGTGGACGCGGAGCTGGGTCTGGCTCCAGCCGAGCGACTCGCGGATCTGACGGCGGGTGAAGCGGTACTCGGTGCGCGCGCACTCCAGATGCTCGCAGGCCTGGGTGACGATTCCGTCGAGGAGTCCCAGGAGTGTGCGGGTCTGCGGGGGCAGCTCGTCCAGCGAGCGGCCCAGCACCTCGTCGGCCAGGCGGTTGGCAAGCCGGATATCGTCCAGGGTGGCTTCGATGTAGGTGACCGACTTGCCGTTGCGGGTCGCCGTCTTCAGCGGTCGCTGGTACTGGTGCAGCAGAGCCAGGGTGTCGATCAGGGTGAGGTACTTCTCGTGGTCGCGCCGGGTGCGGGTCTTGTCGTCGAGGAAGGTGAGGTGCTTGACGAAGGGGTTGACGACGGGATGGGGCTGGAGGAGGCGCTGGGCGTTCTGGTGGAGGGCGAGCAGGTCGGCCTTGGCCTGGGAAGCGAAGAGGCCGTCGAGGGTGCGGGACTCGCGCTGGCGGTCGTGGATCTTCCGGGTCTGTTCGCGGTCTTCCCCGACGGTGAGGAGCAGCGCGCGGTTGAGGAGCTCCTCGTCGACATCGAGGGCTGTGGTGGTGAAGAAGATCATCGCGGGGCCGACGACTTCGTACTCGTGGGTGACGAGCCTTCCCGAGTGCGGATCTTTCCCGGTACTCGCGATGGTGAGCTTGCCTTCCGACTGCAACAGCTTCAGGGCGTAGCTGGCGCGCTCGGCGCCTTCCTCCTCGGCGATGGCGAGGACTTTGTGGGCGAGGTTGGTGCGGCCCATGTAGAAGAGGGCCTGGCCGGTCATGGCGGAGTACTGGACGCGCTCTTCGTCGGGGACGCGATCGAGCAGCGCATCCATGAGGGTCGACTTGCCGGCGGCGGAGGTGGACTGGACGATCAGGGCCAGGGGCCTGGGGAGCTTTCGGGAGAGAGTGGCGAGGGTGCCGACGAGCTTGTTGGTTTCTTCGCCGACGATGCCGCAGGCGGCGAAGTCGCCGAGGATGCGGGCGATGAGCTGGGGATCGCGAAGCAGGGCCAGGGCGGCGGCGCGGGCGGGTTCGCTCATGGGGGCGAGCGTCTCGGTGGGCTCCTTTGCCTTCTGGAGAAGAGCGGCCTGGAGCTCTTCGAGCTGCAAGAGGAGGAGGCCGAGGTCGGCTTTGATGAGCTGTTCGGAGGAGCCGAGAGCCAGGGCGGCGGACTTCTCGAAGGCGGCGCGGGCCTTGGCGAAATGGAGATCGAGGGTATCGACGTGGAAGCGGTCTTCGGAGCGGACGAGGAGATTGACCTTGAGGACTTCCGGCGAGGTGTTCCTGGCGAGGCCGCGGACGCGGTAGGTTCGGTCGCCGCGCGTGAGGAGGACTTCGTCGCCGGCAACGGTGAGGGCGGGCGGCGTCAGGGGTGGGGGCGACGGGACCGGGGAGGCCGGCGGAGGGAGCTCTTCTTTGACTGCGGGTTTTGCATCTGGAGTCCAGCGCTCCTCTGGAGATGCTGGCGACTCGGGTGAGCCCGGGAGCAGCGCGCCTTCGGCGGGGGCGCTCGGGTGGCAGTCCTGGGGCGAGGCCGGCGCGGGCGGCGCAGGGGTCGCGAGCGACTCGGCGGCGAAAGGAAGGGGCTCGGCGGGGGCTGTTCGGCCTTCGCGCTCGGGCGCGGGGCCGGTCCCGAGCCAGTGGGCGGAGCGGATGAGGAGCTCGAGGGACTTCGTGGCGGGCTTGACCTTGGAGGCGTACTCGTTGACGTCCATGCCGTGCGGGAGCTGGATGCGGAAGCAGTCGATGCCGCTGGCCGTCAGCTCGTGGGCGAGCTTGGTGGTGGCGGCGTTGCCGGCGGGGTCGTTGTCGTAGGCGAGCAGGACGCGGCGGGTCTTGTGGCGGGCGAAGGCCTCCATGTGGAGACGGGTGAAGCCGTTGACGCCGTAGGAGCTGGTGACGTTCTTGAAGCCGGCGGCCCAGAAGGTGAGGGCGTCGAAGGGAGACTCGCAGAGGATCAGCTCGTCGCTTGCGGCGATGGCGGCGACGTTGAAGACGGCGCGGTGGGGGCCGGGCATGTAGAGGTGCTTGATCGGCTCGCGCTCGGAGGCGGGGGCTTTCCTGGAGGCGGCGGGTGCGAGGCGGCGGCCGTAGACGGCGCGGGTGTGGCCGTGCTCGTCGGTGAGAGGAACGGTGATGCAGCCGCGGAAGTGCTCATGGCCGGTGCCCTCGCGGAGGATGCCGAGGCGGGTGAGGGTCTTGCGGAGCTCGGCGCCGGCGTCGCGGCTCTTCTCGGGGAGAGTGAGGCCGAGGGTGCGGTCGGCGAAGCCGATGCGGAAGTGAGCGAGAGTCTCGGGGTCGGCCAGGCCGCGGGTCTCGAGATAGGCGAGGGCATGCGGGTTCTCGAAGAGTCGCCGGTGATAGAAGGCGGCGACCTGGTCGAGGCTTTCGAGGTCGGAGGCGCCGAGCTGGACGGCGGCGGGGAGGCGTCGGATGGTGGAGACCTTGAGGGGTCGGGCGGGGGCGTTGTCGAGGAGGCCCGGGAGATCGGCCTTGAGCAGCTCGACGGCGTGGGTGAAGGAGAGGCCGTTCATCCGCATGACCCAGTCGATCGGGGTTCCGTGGGCATCGCAGCCGTAGCAGCGGAAGGTGTTGGTCTCGCGGTCGATGGTGAAGGAGGGAGTCTTCTCGGAATGGAAAGGGCACAGACCGCGCAGGGCTTTGCCGGAGGGCTTGAGGGCGACGCCGGCGGCTTCGGCCAGGCGCGCGAGCGAGACGTCGTGCTTGATGCGGGTGAGCACGTCTTCGGGGATTCGGGGCATGGGGGGGGCCTCCTTGTCGGAGCTGTCAATAAAAAGGATGGTGCTTTTAAGGCATGCTATAATGCTATATAAGCACACTTCGTTTTCAGCCGGCAAGGATTATCAAGAGGCGCGAGTATGTTTGCTTCGAGCGAAATGGTTGTCATCGGCAAGAGATGTTCAGACTTCGGCCGGCGCCTACGGCAGGCGCGGCAGGAGCGAGGAATGACGGGGCCAGCCTCGAGGCCCGAGAGCGCTCACTGGTGAAGGTGTTTCTGGACAGCGTCCTGGCCAGAGAAGAGCTCGAGGAGTTCAGACGTGCAGCGCGCAAGAAAGACAAGGCCGCCTGAGGCGGCGCTCCCCAAGCTCGCAGAGCGCAAGCTCACGACGGCGCAGCCGTTGTCGATGTTGCCGCGCCTGGCGGCGGATCTGTTCCAGCGAATGACCGACGAGGAGAAGCTCGCGTTTCTGCAGCTGGTGGGGCCCGAAACCATCGAGGAATGGCTGGCGACGCTGGAACTCTCTGGCCCGGAAGTCGACGCCCTGATCGAGCGAGCACGCCGTGACATCGAAGCAGGCCTGGAGAGCGAGGTTCCGCTCTGAAGGCTGCCAAGGCGATTGTCTGGCAGATCACCTGGCTCCGGGACGCACAGAAAGCCTTCGAGCAGCTTCCGTCTCAAGAGAAGCCTCGCATCCTGGAGGCCTTCAAGTCCCTGGTTTCCCAGCCACTTCAGGGTCCGAACATCAAGAAGCTCAAGGGCAAGCAGCAAGGCTACTACCGCTACCGACAGGGCGATTACCGAGTGCTCTACGAGGTGCTGACGGACGAGCACAAGGTCCGGATCATCGGCATCCTGCAGCGTGCTGACGCGTACAAGAAGAGTTGAAGGCCGCCTGATCGCTCCGGCCGTCCTGGGGTCGGCCGTCGAGCGCGGCCGCTGAAGTCCTGCGCGAAACGGCGT
>JACQFU010000236.1 GCA_016199905.1 Candidatus Wallbacteria bacterium | reverse complement strand
GTCCGCTGCCTCCGGAGAAGTTCGACTTGCTCAGACGCAAGGAGCTCGGGCGCCTCATCTCGGACTTTTACACGATGGAGGAGACCCCGGCCATCACGTTTGCCTGCGCCATCATCGAGAAGCCCGGAGACAACTTCCGCGGGGTGGTCGGGGCAGAGCTGAACCTCGACTTCATTCAGAACATCCTCGTGAGCGTGAGGGTGGGCCGCACCGGCGAGATCCTGCTCGCCAACCAGGCCGGAAGCGTCATCTTCAGCTCGCCGGGTTTCAAGGGGCTCGACGACTTCAAGGAATTCAACATCCAGAAGGCCTTTCAGCAGACCCGCGGCAATGTCGAGTATGGCGTGAAGACGCCCCGTCTGGCCGCCTACCAGCGGATCCAGGCGCTGGCCATCAATACGATTCTGGACGTCGGTAGCCAGCCCGCCCCGTTCTGGGAGTCGCTGGCGCCAAGCATGATCCCCGACTGGCTCGTCGTGGTCCAGCAGCACGCCGAAGAGGCATACATGGTCGCCGAGCGGATGAAGTACAATCTCATCATTCTCGTGATTGTCGGGGTGATCGGGTTGGTGGTTATCGCGAGGCTTTGGCTGGAGAGCCTTTAGGCGCGGCGGCCGGGAGTTTCGTTATGGAATGTCGAGTCCTGATCGTCGATGACGACGAGGCCCTTCAGTACACTTTCCGGGAGGTCTTCAGCGCCCAGGGGTACACCGTGGAGACGACCGGCGATCCCTACGAGGCGCTGCGGATCGTCCCGATCTTCGTGCCCCACATCGTGGTGCTCGATTACAGCATGCCGAAGATGAGCGGCCTGGAGCTGCTCGGCAAGCTGCGAGAGAAGTACCACGACATCATCTACATGATGATCACGGCCTACGGCAGCGAGGACCTGGCCGTGAAGGCGATGAAGGCCGGCGCCTACGACTACTTCAAGAAACCGTTCGACAACGACGAGATCGTCCTCATCCTCGACAAGGCGCGCGAGCGGCTGCACCTGCTCGAGAAGAGCACCTCGCTGCAGAAGAAGCTCGTCGAGAAGGTCGACATCGTCGGCGAGAGCTCGCGGATGAAAGAGATCCTGGCCGTCGTCGACCAGGTGGCCGCCACCGACGTGACCGTGCTGATCCAGGGCGAAAGCGGCACGGGCAAGGAGTTGATCGCCAACGCGGTCCACGCGCGTAGCCGCCGGGCCAGCGGTCCCTTCGTGAAGCTCAACTGCGCGGCGCTGCCCGAGACCCTCATCGAGAGCGAGCTGTTCGGCTACGAGCAAGGCGCCTTCACAGGAGCCACGCAGCGCAAGAAGGGACGCTTCGAGCTGGCCGACGGCGGCACCATCTTCCTGGACGAGATCGGCGACATGACGCCGTCGACCCAGACCAAGGTGCTGCGCGTGCTCCAGGAGCGCGAGTTCGAACGGCTGGGCGGCGGAAAAGTCATCAACGTCGACGTGCGCGTGATCGCCGCGACGCACCAGCGGCTGGACGTCAAGATCCGGGAGGGCTCGTTCCGCGAGGACCTCTACTACCGCCTCAATGTCCTCAACATCAAGCTTCCGGCCCTTCGGGAGCGGCTCGACGATCTGAAAATCCTGGCGACCCACTTCCTTGGGCATTACGCCGAACAGTTCGGCAAGCCCCGCGCCGCGCTGCCGGATGCGCTGCTGGAGCGGATGAAGCAGTACCACTGGCCGGGCAACATCCGCGAGCTGGAGAACGGCATCGCGCGCGCCGTGGTACTCGACAACCTCGACCTCGTCATCCCCCAGGCAGCCACCGCCGGCTCGCCGCCCCCGGCCGTGCCGCCCTCGGCAACGGTCTCGCGAGGCGCCGCGCCCTCGCTTGCCGCGGCCGGCGCCGAGCTCTTCAACCAGCCGTTGCCGGTCGACTTCCTCGAGCTTCCTTACAAGGAGGCCAAGCACCGCCTGCTCGACGCGTTTGAGAAGCAGTACTTCGACCGAATGCTGGTCCGGGCCGGCGGCAACACGACCAAAGCCGCACGCATGGCCGGCATGCACCGCAAGAACTTCTGGCAGAAGTTGAAGCACGCGGGGCCGGAGCCCGAGGGTCCGGACGGTGGCGATCCGGAGGAGGGTCCGTGAGGGCCAGCGCCCTCCCGGATCGAGATGGCGACTTTCGAGTACACGGTTTCCGGCATCGTGCAAGGCGTGGGGTATCGCTACTTCGCCCTGCGCGTCGCGCAGCGCCTGGGCGTCGTCGGCTGGGTGCGGAACCTGCCGAGCGGCCAGGTGCAGGTCGTGGCCACCGCCGACGCGCCGACGCTCGAGCAGCTCGAGCAGCTTCTCGCGGAGGGCCCGCGCATGAGCCGCGTGACAGGCGTCCAACGGGTGCCGGTTCCCGACGGCGACTTCGACGATTTCACCGTGAGGTACTGAACCCTTGAATCCCAAGTTCCAGGCCCCTCGAGGCACCCTCGACTACACGCCGCCCGGCAGCCTGGCGCTTCGGCGTTTGCAGGAGCTGGCCGCAGAGGTGTTCTCGCGCTACGGGTTTCTGCCGTTGGAGACCCCCATCTTCGAGTCGACGGACCTTTTCACTCGTTCTATAGGCGAGGAAACAGACATCGTCTCCAAGGAGATGTACACCTTCCCCGACAAGAAGGGCCGCAGCCTGACGCTGCGCCCCGAGGGGACGGCCAGCGCCGTGCGCGCGTACCTGGAGCGCGGCCTGGAGGACACGGGCTTCTCCCGGTTCTGGTACTTCGGCCCGATGTTCCGCTACGAACGCCCGCAAGCCGGCCGCACCCGGCAGTTCTTCCAGCTCGGCGTGGAGGCCTTCGCCGACGCCGGGCCCGCGAGCGACGCGGAGGTGATCGAGTGCTTCTGGCGGCTCTGCGAGGCGCTCGGGCTCGAGGGGCTGCAGGTGAAGCTCAACTCCGTCGGTTGCGCCGCCTGCCGCGGCGCGTACACGGCGGCGTTGAAAGAGCGCTTGCGAGGCCGCGAAGGCGACGTCTGCGAACAGTGCCGTACGCGGCTCGAGAAGAATCCGCTGCGCATCCTCGACTGCAAGGTCGCGGCCGACCAGGAGCTCTACCGGGACCTGCCCAAGCTGGTCGACAGTCTCTGCGAGGCCTGCGCGGCGCACTTCGCCGGCGTGCGCGGGAACCTGGAGCTGTTGGGCGTGGCCTACGTGCTCGAGCCTCGCTTGGTCCGCGGCCTCGACTACTACACGCGCACGGCTTTCGAAATCACCAGCGGAGCGTTGGGCGCGCAGGACGCCGTCGGCGGCGGTGGCCGCTACGACCTGCTGGTGGAGCAATTCGGCGGCCGTCCCACTCCCGCCGTCGGTTTCGCCGCGGGGGTCGAGAGGCTCTTGATGGTGGCTGAGAAGACCGCCGCCTCCTTGCCGGCGCCCTATGCGGGCACGGCCTACATTGCCGCGCTGGGCGAGCGGGTGGGCCGGCGGGCGCTGGAGCTGGCGCGGGATATTCGGACTGAAAAACTCTCTTGCCTCCTGGATCTGGGACCCGGCGGACTCGGCAAGAAGCTCAAGGCCGCCTCCCGCCTCGCCTGCGGCTGGGCGCTGATCCTGGGCGACGCAGAGCTGGACTCGGGCAACATCGCGGTCAAGGACCTCGCCAGCGGCGAACAGAAGCTGGTCCCGCTCGAGGGACTCGTCACCTACCTCAAGGAACGGAGAGGGCATCCATGCAGAACTTCGTGATTCGCACCCATTACTGCGGCGAGCTGTCCCGTCACGACATCGGAACTCGCGTGATCGTTTACGGCTGGGTCCACAAGATGCGCGACCTGGGCGGCATCCTCTTCTCGCACGTGCGCGACGTCAGCGGCATCTGCCAGGTGGTCTTCAACCCCGGCGTCAGCAAGGCGGTCCACGAAGCCGCAAGTGCCCTGCGCTCCGAGTACGTCGTGAAGATCGAGGGCTCCGTGCGCGAGCGGCCCGAGGGTAACGACAACCCGCTGCTGACGACGGGCGACGTGGAGGTCGTGGCCGACTCCGTCGAGGTCCTGAACTCCGCCCAGACTCCGCCGTTCAGCATCAGCGAGGACTCCAAGGTGAGCGAACACGCTCGTTTCGAGTTCCGCTACCTGGACTTGCGCCGCCCGGCGATGCAGGAGAAGATCCTCTTCCGATCCAAGGTCATCAGCGCGATGCGGCGCTACCTGGAGGACCACCGCTTCCACGAGCTGGAGACGCCGATCCTCACCCGCAGCACTCCCGAGGGGGCGCGCGACTTCCTGGTCCCGAGCCGGATGACACCGGGCCACTTCTACGCGCTGCCGCAATCGCCCCAGCTCTTCAAACAGATCTTCATGGTGGCCGGCTTCGACCGCTACTTCCAAATCTGCCGATGTTTCCGCGACGAGGACTTGCGGGCCGACCGCCAACCCGAGTTCACGCAGCTCGACATGGAGCTGTCCTTCACGCCACCCAAGGAGCTGTTCCGCATCGTCAACGGCCTGATGTCGTATCTGGCTCAGAGCGTCGTGCCGTTGATGAGCGTGCCCGAATCGATCCCCGTGATGACGTACCGCGACGCGATGGAGCGCTTCGGAAGCGACAAGCCCGACCTGCGCTTCGCGATGGAACTGCGCGACGTCACCGAGGTCGTCGAGGGCACCGAGTACGGCATTTTCCGGGACGTCGTCGCCGGCGGCGGCCGCGTCAAGGCGCTGGCCGTGCCGGGAGCGGGCGCAAGCTTCTCGCGCAAGGAGATCGACGACGTGGGCGAGCGCGCCAAGCAGCTCGGCGCCAAAGGCCTGGGCTGGGCCCGGCGCGACGACAAGAAGTACAACACGCCGCTGCTCAAGTTGCTGGGCGAGGCGACGCTCGACCGCATCTACGAGAAGGCGGGCGCGGGCAAGGACGACCTCGTGCTGCTGATGGCCGACAAGTGGAAGCCGGCGGCGACGGTGCTCGGGACGCTCCGGTTGGAGCTGGGGCGGAAGCTCGGTTTGATCCCCGAGGGGCTGTTCGCGCTCACGTGGGTCACGGAGTTCCCGTGGCTGGAGTGGAGCGAGGAGGACAAGCGACCCGTGGCCTGCCACCATCCGTTCACCAAGCCGATGATGGAGGACCTGGAGCGCTTCAAGGAGACCCCGCTGGAGATCCGCGCCCAGGCCTACGATCTGGTGCTGAACGGTACCGAGATCGGCGGCGGCAGCGTCCGCATCCACCAGCCCGACCTGCAAGAGAAGATGTTCGAGTACCTGCAGATCCCGAAGGAGGAGGCGCGGGAGAAGTTCGGCTTTCTGATCGACGCCTTCAAGTACGGGGCGCCGCCTCACTGCGGAATCGCGCTCGGGGTGGACCGATTGGTGACGCTGTTCCTGGGCGAGAGCTCGATCCGCGAGGTGATCCCGTTCCCCAAGACTCAGAGGGGCGTTTGCCTCATGACGGGGGCGCCCGGCACCGTGAGCGAGCGGCAGCTGCGCGAGGTATCGTTGAAGACGCGCGTGGAGTGAACCGATGAGCAACGGCGAAAAGACTCCGGAAAAGACCAAGGGCGCCAAGGCCGTAGCCGAGCTGGGCGCCAAGCTCGGCGGCAAGGTGAAGGCGCTTCAGGATCGGCTGGACAAGCAGCCGATGCCGGCGGCGTTCAACAACCCGGCGCTGCAGAACCGGGCGATGGCAGCGCTGATCGATTTCTTCGTAGTGACGGTCTTCTTCTTCGCCATGGCGATCCTGGGCGGGATGATCTTCAGCGCCCGAGTGGGTGCGATGGCGCAGGGGATTGCCGCGGTGGTGAGCGCGCTCTACTTGCTCTTCAAGGACGGTCTCGAAGGCCGGAGCCTGGGCAAGCGGCTGGTGGGATTGAAGGTGATCCGCACGTCCGGCACGTCGCCCGTCGACTTCGTCACCTCGGCGATGCGCAACTGGCCGATTGCCGCGATCTTCGTCGGCCCGATGATCAACACGTTCCTCGGCTTCGTTCCCTTCAGTGGGATCCTGGCGATGGTGGTCACCGGCTGCGCGTTCGGCCTGCAGCTCTACGAGATCTGGCGCGTCGTTTCCGACAAGGAGCAGGGCCTTCGCACCGGCGACGTTGTGGCCGGCACGCGCGTCACGGAGGATTGAGCGGAGCGCACCAGCCCTGAAGCACGTCACCGGCGCCGGCCACCGCTCCGGCCCAGGCGAGAAGCTTGGTCAGAGGGTAAAGCGTGAGAAGGGAGCCGGCGACTTTGGCCGCTGGACCTGGCGCAGGCAGGCCGCCGGCCATCTTGGATCGGATGTAGTCCTGTCTCCAGATACGGCCTCGAAGCCCACGCTTGATGCCGTACCATCCCGCCGAAGATCCCACGGCTCTCACGTCGCTCAAGTTCACCTGGGCGCGCTTGGCGAGCAATCGCAGCGCTTCGGGCCGAAACATCCAGTGGTGAGTCGGCTCTCGCAGCGCCAGCCAGAACGAGCCCGAGAGGCGCGCCTCCAGCCCGTCGATGTTCGGCACCTCGAAGAAGAGCGCGCCGCCGGGCTCGAGCAACTGGCAGCAGTGCCGGAGAGCCTGCACCGGGTCCAGGGTGTGCTCCAGGACATGCCACAGCGTGACGAGTCGATAGCGCTGCTGGGGACGAAACTCCTCCAGCGACGCGTGGTGCACGACGGCTCCGGCCAGCGCACCGGCGTGCTCGGCCGAGGCCCCGAACGGTTCGAGCCCCTCGACGGTCCAGCCCTTTCGGCGCATCACTTCCAGGAAATAGCCCGGCCCGCAACCGACGTCCAGGAGACGGCCTGGCTCCAACCCGGCGAAGACCGCGGACCTGCGATCGAACGACCGGAGCGCTCCCTGGATCTCCTTCTGGCTGATTCCCTCCTGGCGCGCGGAGTCGAAGGCACCGCAGTAGGCGGCCATCGCATCGTCCGACATCCTGTGGACGATGCGGACCAGAGCGCATCCGCGACACTCGAGGAGCTCGAAGGCCAGCTCGAGCGGTTCCTTCGAGGGCCCCGTGCTTTGCGGTAGGACGGAGAACTCCTGGGAGAGGCAAGCCGGGCAGAGCCTGGAGTCATGCGGTGGCAGGGGCGCGGTCGAAGGGTTCATCGGGGATCGCGCGGGCAGTGTAGTACAGCGCTCGATTCGAAGGGAGTGCGGCCGCGTTCTCAGGTGCGTACGCGGCAATCACTCCACTCGGCTGCGCGTTCGATCGGTCTGGGTGCCTTGCAGGGTCCGGAGGCACTCGAGCGCCTTGCGGATCTCGACGGGGTCGCCCAGCACGGGTTCGATCGTGCGTTCCGTGGATTGACGCAGCATCTCGAGCGCCGCGGCGTTGCGGGGCTGCGCCATCGCCACGGTAAGGCATTGGCCCTTCAGGCTCACGGGCAAGGCGCAGGTCGCGGAGAGCACTTCCGGGGCGATCTCGCCCGCCACGGCCGGATCGACTTCGGCTTCGGCCACGCCCACGAATCGGACGTGCAGATGCTCGGCCAGCACCGCGGCTTGATAGCGCCGGCAAGCTATCCCCATTTGCTCGAGCACCTCCGACAGCAGCCGGCCGGTCTCCTTGCGGCGGGCGAGAGCCATCAGCAGCCAGCTGCGGCGAAGCGCCTTGCGCTCCAACAGAGCCGCGGCGAGGTCGACCTCCCAGAGCTGGCTCAATGGAGAGACCGGCTTCCCGGACTTCCGGGGCGGCGGTTCGACTGGCTTCGATGCCTTGCGGTGCAGGTCGATCTGTATCATTTCATGCTCCTCGTCACGGCGCGTTGCGGCGTTTGCAACTCGTGAATGCTTTTCTGACGCAGACTTTCGGCATTCGGCGGCATACTCGAAGCAAGAGCGCGGCCACGCGCCGCGCTCGGGCGGAGAGTCGGAACCGACGCCCTACTTCGACCCGCACTCCGGCAGCCGGGTTCCGCCGGTCCTCACGGAACCGGATGCTCGGCGACGTAACGTTCCACGGCCAGGAGCGTGTGCGGCAACAAGGCTGGACTCAGGTGGCGGCCGTGCCCCGGAACCACAATCGCCGGGTGCAGCTCCAGCAGTCGGCCGATCGCCGCAGGCCACGACTTCAGATCGGCGTCCGCGACGTTCACGGGCCTGGGGCCGCCCAGGATCATGCATCCGCCGAATAGGATTCCCTGCGAGGGGAACCAGACGACGACGTTGTCGGGCGCGTGCGCGGGCCCCGGATAGATCGCCTCGACGCTCTCCCCGCCAAAGGACAAACGCAGTCCTTTTTCCGCCGCAAAGGTGTGGTCCGCCGGAACCAGCCGGATAGCGCGAACCAGCGCCTGGTCCGCCGGGTCGTCACGGAGCACTTCCAGTCCCTGTCGCCGCGAGGCTTCGCCGCGTTCCCGCAGGTAGCGCGCCGTCAGGTCGCTCCCGTAGACCGGGATTCCCTCGGCCAGCAGATCCGGGTTGCCGCCCACGCCGTCGGCGTGGAAATGAGGATTGATGGCGACGAGCCGGCGGCGTCCGAGATGGCAGCGAGCCCAGTCGAGCAGCTCTCGCGTTGCGTCCTCGGAGTAGGGCGTGCTGCAGAGAACGAGCGAGCCGTCCGCCACCTCCACCAGGAGCGAGTTTGCGGGAAACGGCCGCTCGTGCGTGAAGACGAGCGCCCTGGGCGTGATGCGCCGCACGGTGAGCTGCGAGGAGACGCGAGCCTCGGTGTCGATCCCGGGCACGAGCTCGGCGCCGGCCAGGGCCAGCCCCGATATCGCCACGACCAGCGCAAGCGTGAACAAGGCTCTCGAAAGTCGCATCGAAGGCGCATCGTATCACGCGAGAGCGCGCCCCACGACTCTGTCGAACCGCGCGCTTGGCTGTGCTATCCTGGGCGGCTCGCGTCCTGCAAGCGGAGCCTCTCATGCGACAACTCGAATTGCTCTTCGCCCTGGTCCTACTCGCGGTTGCAGCGCTTCCGGCAGCCACGCCGCCGGCAACGATGGATCTGCGCCGATGCCTCCAGGCGGCCCTGGAGCGAAATCCATCCTTGCGCGCCGCCGAACAGAGATGGCGCGCGGCCGACCACTCCGGCGCCAGCGCCGGCGCCGCGCTGGGTCCGTCGCTGGCGTTGCATGACACCTACAACCGAACCAACCGGCAGTTCAACCCGTTCTTCGTCTTCCCGAAGGTTTCTCACCAGGTCTACGCCGAACTGCGGCAATCGGTCTACAGCGGCGGCAAGCTGCAAGCCAGCGAACGGCAGGCCCGGCAGGAGGCCGAGCGCGCGCGCTGGGAGTTCGTCGAAGCTCGCCAGGGTCTCGTCGAGAGCGTCATCCGTTCGTACCTGGACTGGCTGCAGCAACGCGAGGTGAACGACTACTATCGGTCGGCCATCGAGCGGGACCGGAAGCTCGAGAGCGAGATCGCAGTGCGCGTGCAAGCCGGCAAGGCGCTCGACGCCGAGCGGCTCCAGGCACACATCCGGGTCCTCGACGATCGACGCAAGCTGCTGGAGGGCGAGAACAAGGCCGAACTGGCGCGCTCGCTCTTGCTGGTCCAGATGGATTTGCCTCCCCAGACGATCCTGGAGCCGGTGATGAACCTGTCCCTGCTCGAGAGTATTCCCCCGCCTTCGCCTTCCTCGGTCGTCCTCGGCACGGGCAACGCGGCTCTGCGAGCGACCAGCGCCGCGGTGGGAGCCGCCCGCGCCGGGTTCGAGAAGGCCCGCGGCGAGAGTCGGCCCACGCTCGACCTCGCGGTCCGCCAGAGCCACGTGATCGACGGTCTGAGCTTCACCAGTTTCGACGCCGATTACACCGAGTATGTAGCCGTCGTCGACTTCCCGCTATTCGACGGGGGGCTGCGCCGGGAGCAGAAGGAGGCCGCCAAGGCGACCGTCCGCGCGAGCCGGGAGGAATATGAAAACCAACTCCGCCAGAAGGAGCTGGAGCTCAAGAAGGCGCACCTGGACCTGGCGGAGGCGCTTGACCGGGTGAAGATCGCTCGGGACAAACACGAGTCGGCGGCCGAGAATCTCCGCGTCGCGCGCGAGCGATACGACGCCGGGACCGTGCTCCTGTCGGAGACCCTGGACGCCGTGGCGAACGTGGAATTGGCCTCCACCGAGGACATTGCGAGCCGCTTCGACGTGTATCGCGCCCAGGTCGCGATCCTGCGCCTCGAAGGCCGGATGTACGAATCGCTAGGGAAGTAGCGCCTCCGTCAGCGCGGAGAGCGTCTCGGGCAGTTTCTCTTCGCCCTGCTCCATCAGAGCCTCCCCGACGAGGAAGGCGCGGGCGCCCAGGCGCCACAGCTCGCGCACCTGAGCAGGAGTGCGGATGCCGCTCTCCGCGACCGCCAGGGCCCGACTCGGCACGCAGGGCAACAGTCGTCGCGACGCGTCGAGCGAGACCTGGAGCGTCTTGAGATCGCGGTTGTTGACGCCGACGAAATCGGCCTCCAGGTCGATGGCAACCTCCAGCTCCCGCTCGTCGTGGACCTCGACCAGAGCGTCGAGTCCGGCCTCGACGGCGGTGTCGCGCAGCCGCTTCAGGAGGCCGGTCTCTAGCATGGCCACGATCAGGAGCACGGCGTCGGCGCCGGCAGCGCGGGCTTCGAAGATCTGGTAGGCGTCGACCGTGAAGTCCTTGCGCAGAAGCGGCAACTTGCACGTCTGGCGGGCGGCTACGAGATCGGCAAGCGACCCGCCGAAGTAGTGGGAATCGGTGAGCACCGAGACGGCCGCGGCGCCGGCCGCTTCGTAGGCCCTGACGCGTCGCGTCACGTCGGCGCCCGCGTTGATGGCGCCACGAGAGGGCGACGCCCTTTTTATTTCGCAGATGACACGCGGCTTCGCATGTCCCTTCAGGGACCGCAGGAACCCGCGCACGGGCGGCGCATCGAGCGCACGGGCGCGCAGTTCGCGCAGCGGTTCCTTGGCCCGCGCGCGCTCCACGTCCTCCCGCTTCTTGATGGCGATCTCATCCAGGAACATCGTGCGGGCGAAATGCTAGCACAGCGCTGGGGCAGGATTGGAAGCATCCGAGGCCCGGGTCTAGTTCATTTCCAGCCGCTCGAAGCGAAGGCGCAGCGCCTCGCCTCGCTGCACGCGCCAGAAGGCGCCTCGCACCACATAACGCGTAGTCTTCCAGCCGATGATGAATTCCCCGCTGGCCGCAGTCCCGGCCGCGACGGAACGCAAACCGAGGCGATGGGCGAAGAGCCCGAGCAAGGCGCCGAAGACCACCCGATTGAGTCTCATCACTCGGCTGGGCGGTTCGGCCTTCTCACATCGCATGACGTGAAAGCCGCGCTCGTCCGGTTCGATCCGGACTTCGGGCGTCTGCTCACTCAAGGCGCACGCCAGGATGAGATTCGAGAGACGCATGAGCGGGCCGTCGCCCTCGATCGATGCGGCGGGGAGTGCTCGCAACACGAGCGCCGGGTCGGTGTCGTCCGGTGCACCGAAGAGGCTGCTGTTCCAACGGAGGCCGTAGATCTTCTCCATTGCCGCCTGCAGATCGCCGGGGGCTGCCACGGCCGGCTTTATGCGCGTTCCCGTCATCGAGGCAATTTCGTCGACGGCCAGCACGTCCAGGGGATCGGCCATGCAGACGACCAAGGCATCCTTCTCGGATCCAATCGCCAGGACTCGCAGCCGCCCGGCGACGTGCTCCGGGAGCCGCTTGGCCACGCTTTCGAGGATCTCCGTTGTCGATAGGTCATAGAAGGGAAGACGTAGCTGCAGCGCCAGGGCGCGCGCAACGGCCTCCTCGCTCGTCGCCCGGCTGGCGACCAGGATCTCACCCAACCGCCGGGACGGCTCGCGCCGCTGCTCGGCCAGAGCGAGGGCAACCTGGGCCGGCGTCACGCCGAAGTGCTCCATGAGTATCTCGCCGATCCGTCGCGGTTTGTCTCGCCTCATCGCCGGCTCCTTCCGTCGGCCGCCCGGCATCGAGCCGGCGTCCGCTCCGGGCTCCATGAGACGGCGGCGCCCTCCAGGGTTAGCACGGCGGGCCCGGCCCCTCGTCACACCCGTTCGGCGATGGCTTCGACCAGCAGCTTCACCTGCCAGGAGCGAATGGCCCAGCCGAGGTGGTCGGCGCCGGGATGGACTGCACGGACCACCGGGGCGCCTTCCAGCGACGCGCTCGTGAGGGGGACGAAAGGATCGACGTTCTCGAAGCCCTCGAAATAGCGCGCCTGCGCCCAGCGGATGCGTTCGTGCGGGCTCACCCAGCGATTGAAGCCCAGCCTGGGACAGTCGCCCGCCAGGCAGTAGAGCTTGTCCAGATAGACGTCCTCCCGGTTGAAACGGGCCAGGTCCGGGTTGTCGGGGAGCCCATAGGCCTCCCATCCCGGTCTATCGAAAGAGCCGTCCGAGTTGTCCCAAAAGACGCCGCGTGAGCCGGGGCAATCAGGCATCAGGGCGCCGAACCCCTGCCGCAAGAGCGCCAGGTCGAAGCCGCTCAAATGCAGCCGGAGGTTCGAAGTCGCCGCCGCCAGGCTCACGATGAAGGCGCCTCGATGCGGCGAACCGGCAGAGATGCTCACTCCGACGCGCTCGCCGAACTGGGCGTTGTTCATCGCAAATCGCGCGACCAGACCGCCCATCGAATGCCCCACGAGCAACAGCGGATGGCGCGGCTCGTCGCGCTCCAGCAGCAGCCGGCCGGCTTCGGAGAGCGCCGCCCCATTTTCGGCAGGAGTGCGCCAGCACGGGTAATCGAAGCGGTACCAGCGCACCCGGTCGCGCAGTTTGCGGGCCGCCTTGTGCCTTCGCAGGGCGTTGAAGAAGATCGGAGCCGTTATGCCGGAAAGCCTCAGGTGTGGCGAGTCCCAGAGCAGCCCGTGGGAAACCACGACGGCCACCCTGCCGCCCAACGGACGGGTGTCGTCCGGGTCGCTAACCAGCACGGGAGGATCGCCGTACATGTGGAAGTCCCGCAGATCGGCCAGCAGGAACTCGTGATTGACGCCGGCTTCCATTTCTACGAGCGCCTCGCGTGTGTTCGGTCCGTGGCGTACCACCTGGATCCAGCGACAGTAAGGCGGCAACAGCCCTTTCCGCGACCGCTCCAGCGGGGCCAGCGGACTGTCCGGATCGGCTTCGTAGCGGACCCAGACGCGCGCCGGCGATCGCTTCTGCGGCCCGTCCCAGCGCAGCCAGAGTCCGGCCCGCGCCCGGCGCCGCCCCACGTACAAATGCGTCTGTGGCAGCGCACCCCAGCCCAGGAACTGCTGATCCTCGGCCTGCTCGGCTTGCGGCTCGATGCCCGGAACGTGGATGGGAGAGAGACCCAGAAAGGTTGTAAGGGGACTCATGGTGGGGTGGGGCTACGGGCTACGGGCTGCGGGCTGCGGGCTGCGGGGTCCGGGGTCCGGGGTCCGGGGTCCGGGGTCCGAGGTCGTGTGTTGACGCGGCTCTGATCCGCGGAAGTGTTCTTCTCGAGTCTCAGGCCTCGAGCCGCAAGTCTCAAGCCCATCCTCGCGCCGCGGTTGACGGGCGTCACGAGCGGGAGGTAGCATTGGCGGGCCAAACGAAAGGGGCGCGGCTATGCGTGCGAGTCTCTTGCTGGGTGTCTTGATCGGCTTCGGCGCCGCTGCGGCGCTTGCCGCCGGGCATGAGCAGGTCCACGTCCCCACGCCCGAACCCGGGCCGGCGCTTTCTGCGCTGCAACGGCAGAAGCTCGCCGAGATCGATTGGGCGGCCGTCCGCGAGGAGGCCGCGGCACTGCTCTCGGCGTACGTGCAGGTGCCGTCGGTCACGGGCACCGAGACGGCTGCAGCTGAGTTCCTGGAACGCGCGGCCAGGGCGCGCGGGTTTCGCGTCGAACGCCTCGACGGCCCCGACGGTCGCCCGAATGTCCTGGTAAGCGCAGGGCCGGAGGGCCCGCCCGGGCTGCTGTTGCTGAGCCACCTCGACGTCGTTCCGGCCAGCGCCGACGGCTGGAGCGTCCCGCCCTTCTCGGGCCTCCGCAAGGCAGGCGCCGTCTGGGGCCGCGGCTCCATCGACAACAAGGGCCTGACGGTGATGCAGCTGCTGGCGTTGGCCCTGCTCGAGAAGCTGGAACCGGCCTATCCGCACGGGATCGCGCTGCTCTCGGTCAGCGATGAGGAGGCCGGCGGCACCGGCGCGCAGTACGTCCTGGCGCAGCACGCGGCACGGTTCGGCAAGGCCACGGTCCTGGGCGAAGGCGGCGTGGGCCTGCGAGGCGTCGATCCCGTCCCCCCGTACCTCACCCTGTATCCCATCGCCACGGCCGAGAAGACCTCGGTGGCCGTGACGCTCTCGCTGGACCTTCCGTCCTCCGGCCACGGCTCCATCCCGCCGGAGGAGTACGCCACTCGAGTGATGGTCAAGGCTCTGGGCCGCTTGCTCGACGCCCGCATGCCGATGCGGATGGTGCCCGACACGATGGCCTTGCTCGAGAACCTGGCGCGCTACCAGGACTTCCCGAAGAACCTTTTCCTGCGCCATCCCGACTGGAGCATCCTCAAACCGATCCTCGACCGGAACCTGTCCGCCAATCCGCTGACCAACGCGCTGGTCCGGGACACGCTGACGCTGACCGGCCTGGAGACGCAGGGCGGAGGCAGCAACAACACGATCCCGACGCGCGTGATCGCCAGGCTCGATTGCAGGCTGCTCCCGGGAACCCCGCCGGAAGTGTTCCTGTTGCAGGTGAAGGACGCGCTCAAGGAACCCTGCATCCAGATCGCCCCGAAGCCGCGCTCGGCCGGCGCCGTGGGCACGGCGCCGAACGACGTCTACGCCGCGCTGGAAGCGACCCTGCATGACACCGACAAGGACGCGCTGGTCACGCCGTTCCTGTTCCCGGCGTCCAGCGACAACAACTTCTTCCGGGCTGCCGGCCATCCGGTGTTCGGCTTCCTGCCCTGTCGGCTGGAGAAGGCCGAGCTCGACTCGATCCACGGCAAGGACGAGCGGCTCCGGGACGAATCGCTGGAGCAGGGAATCCGCGTCCTGACGGGCTTGCTGTTGCGCCTCCGATGACGCGACTGTCCCGTCCCGGCCATCGACCGCGGGCTGGTTTTTCTTGCATTCATGCCCTTTCCGCCGTATAATCGCGCGCTCTCCAGATCGCACGACAACAACACGGAGGGGTCTGATGTTCCGCCCAGCTTCCATCGTCCTTGCTCTCGCCCTGGTCCTCTCGACGGTTCCCGCGCTCGCCGCCGACGGCTTCTGGCTGGACGGCCAGGGGCGGGTCTTCACGATCGACAGCTACGGCCGTATCGCCATCGACGGCGGCAGCACGTCGTGGAGCCCGGACCGCCAGAACCTCGACCTGCACGTCGCCGAGACCGGCGACGCCTTCTACACCGACAGCTACGGCCGGCTCTGCAGGAACGGTTCCGAGCTGGGTTACTCGTGGATTCGCCCGCACTATTTCAAGGTCGACGGCGACGGCGACGTCTACACGGTGAAGGATTGGGTCACCCAGTCGATCCAGCGAAACGGCGGCGACACAGGCTACGAGATCCAGAACGGAAGCGGCTTCGTCGTCGATCGCGAGGGGCGGCTCTACTACACCTCCGCCAAGAACGGCAACCTCTGGATCAGCGGAAGCGACACGGGCCACGCGCTCGACCGCGACGACTTCGTCGTCTCGCCGGGCGGGGACCTTTACTTCGCCAACCACCTGCCCCCCAATCGCCACCAGCTCTTCCGCTATCGGCCCGGCGCCGAGAACTCGCAGCACGTCGCGTTCCTGGCCAGCTACCGCGGCTTCGCCATCGATCGACGCGGCAACCTCTACGTCGCCGAACAAGGATGGCGCATCACCAAGAATGGCCAGGACACCGGCTGGCGCGGTCCCGCCGTGCACCTGGACGGCGCAGGCAATTGCTACTTCCAGGACCAGAACGGCCGCATTTGCCGCAACGGTCAGCCGACGGGTTACACGGCGCAGGGCGTGATGGAGGTGGCCGCTAACGGCGACATCGTCTACGTGCCCGACATCTCCAGCGGCGAGCTGTACAAGAATGGGCGAGCGCTGGGCATTCGAATCACGCAGTAAGCCAGGTGGGGCTTCGGTTTAGGGTACTTCATTCCTCGTGTGGGCTCCGCCCCCACGCTCCTGGCAGGGGGACTCGTCCCCCTGCACCCCCATTTAGTAGGGCTCTCGTCGATGTCCCTCGGACCGGATAGCTCGCTTGCGGGTCCGCCTGCCACGGCGTCCATCCTCGTCGGCACCAGCGGGTACAGCTACAAGGACTGGGTGGGTCCTTTCTATCCGAATGGCACCCGGCAGGACGGCATGCTGGGGCTCTACGCGCAGCGCTTTCCGGCAGTCGAGCTGAACTTCAGCTACTACGCCATTCCGAAACCCGAGACGCTGGCGCGGATGGCCGAGTGCGTGCCGCCGGAGTTTCGCTTTACCCTGAAGCTGCACAAGGCGCTCACCCATCAACGCCAGGACGCCCGCGAGGCGGTGGGGCCGTTCCGGGAAGCGATGCGGCCGCTGGCCGAGAGCGGCAAGCTGGCCTGCCTGCTGGCGCAGTTCCCCTACTCGTTCGCAGGGAGCAAGCCAAACTGCCACTTTCTAACGTGGCTAGCCGAGGAGCTGGCGGGCCCCAGGCTGGTGGTGGAGTTCCGGCACGCCTCGTGGGACAAGGCGGAGGTGGGCCCTTGGCTGGCGCGTCATGGGATCGGCGTGGCCAGCGTCGACGCGCCGGCGCTGGAAGGGCTACCCGACTCCGTCGCGCGCTTGGCCGATCCCGCCATTGCCTACGTCCGCTTCCACGGCCGCAATCGCGAGAGCTGGTGGGAACACGAACAGGCCTACCAGCGCTACCAGTACGACTACAGCGAGGCCGAGCTAGCCGAGTGGACCCCGCGCGTCGCGGAGCTAGCCTCGAAGGCCGCCGTGGTCTACGTGTTTTTCAACAACCACTTCGGTGGCTCCAGCGCCGCCAACGCCCAGCTGTTCCGCGGCATGCTGCGCCAGGCGGGGTTGCTGGCCTAGCTCACGTCTCCGAATTCCTAGGCAGGGTGAACGTGCTTGTTCGCCCATTCGGCCAGCGTCATCGTTTTGATGCCGTACTTTTGCTCGAGGCCGGGAATTTCGACGTCGTAGCCTACTTTCTCGAACCACTCGAACATGCTGGCCATGTCGGCGGTGTGCTTCCTGACCTGTTCCATCGGCACCTGAACGATTTCGAGTTTCTTGCCAAGCCGCTGTCCGATTAGTTCGGCGGCAGCCGCCATGGTCACGGCATCGCCCGCGATGTCGATTGCCTGACCGTTCATCTCCTCCGGCTTCTCGAATGCCCGCACGCCGTAACTGCCGATATCATCCACGGCGATCATCTGAACGGCCGTGTCGGGTTTGGTGCAGAACGAGAACCTGTCGCCGTGCAGGTACCAGGGAGAGACGAGGTTCTCCATGAAGAAGACGGGTCGCAAGACCGTATGCGAGGGAAACGTCAATTCCCGGACGTACTCTTCAATCCGCCACTTGCTCTCGAAGTGCGGGACACCCGTCTTGCGATGAGCCGACCCGACCGAGCTGTACACAAAGTGCTGCGCGCCCTTCTCTCGGGCCAGCTTTGCCAGCAACCTTCCCTGCGGCTCCTCGCGTTCGATGCCGGATTCGAGGCCCTGAACCGAGAACACGCCCCACACTCCCGCCAGAGCCTTTTCCACGGATGCAGCGTGGTCGAGATCGCCCTCCACGACTTCGGCTCCAAGCGCAGCTAGGGCCTGGGCAGCCGGGCTCGCCGCCTTGCGCGCCAGCACCCGCACCTTGAAGCCCTTGCCGATCAGGCCCCGCGCGACCGCCCCGCCCTGCTTGCCCGTGGCTCCCGTTACCAGGACCGTTCGAGTGCTGTTTTCCTCTGCCATGCTCTCCTCCTCATGCTTGCCGCGCGAAGGTGCGGCTGCTTTCGCCAACACGTTATACGACATCTTCCAGTCTCGCCGATTCCAAGAGACGGCACGAGAGGTCGCTCCAAACTCGCCGGTGCCCCTGCTAGACTCCGCTCGATGGGCCACGTCGTCAACCACGAGCGCGAGTACAGGCTGCTGCAGCAACGCCTCGACCGGATGGTCACGGGGGCGCCTGAGTCGCCCGAGCTGATGAAGATCCTTCAGATGCTCTTCTCGTCGGAGGAGGCCGAGTTGGCCTGCCGGATTCCGAGCCAACCGGCGTCGTTGGAGGTTTTGAGTCGCGAGGTGGGCATGCCGCGCGCCGAACTGGACGAAAAGCTGACCGGCATGGCCCGCCGAGGATTGATGCTGGATCTCGAACTGGAGGGCGAGCGCTACTTCGCTCTGCCTCCCGTCGTAATCGGTTTCTTCGAGTTCGTGTTCATGCGCGCCCGGCCCGATATGCCGCTTGCGGAGCTGGCCCAGCTCTTCGAGAAGTACATGCACGGCGACGGCGCGTTCGCGCACTCGGTCTTCGCCGGCCAGACGCAGCTCGGCCGCGCTCTGGTTCGCGAGGAGGCATTGCCCGAAGGCGATCACACCGAGATCCTCGACTGGGAGCGCGCCAGCCGGATCGTTCAAGACGCCTCCTCGGTCGGCGTCAGCACGTGCCCTTGCCGGCACAAGAAGGAGCACCTGGGCAAGGTTTGCGACGCTCCGCAGAGAACGTGCCTCACGTTCGGCTACGCCGCCGACAGCATGGTCCGCACCGGCGCCGCGGAGCGGATCGACACGAGCGAAGCAATGCACATTCTGGAGCAATGCAAGGAGAGCGGCCTCGTGCAGATCGGGGACAACGTGCAGCGGCGTCTGTCCTTCATGTGTAACTGCTGCAAGTGCTGCTGCGGCATGCTGGACGCCGTCACGACCTTCAACATCCACACGGCGATCGTCACCTCCAACTGGATCGTCTCGGTCGATCCCGAGCGTTGCAGGGGCTGCGGCAAGTGCGTCAAAGCCTGTCCGGTCGGCGCGCTCGAACTGTGCATCGAGACCGTCGACGGGCGGCGGCGTGGGCGCTCCGTCCCCGACGAGGAACTCTGCCTGGGCTGCGGCGTATGCAGCGCGGTCTGCAAGGATGGCGGCATTTCAATGCGGCCACGCAAGCAGCGCGTCTATTGCCCCGAGGACCTGTTCGAGAAGGCTGTGGCGATGGCGATCGAGCGCGGCAAGCTAGCCGAGCTGCTCTTCGAGGAACGCGAGCGCCTCAGTCACCGCGCTCTCGCCCGGCTCGTCAAGGTGCTCGAGAAGTCCGGTCCGATGAAGGCCGCGATGGCGATCCATCCGCTCAGGAGCGCCTTCCTTTGGGCAATGGCGAAGGGCGCCCGGATGGCGACCGGAAAACTGAGGCGGCTGTTCGAGGCGCCCCCCGCCTGACGATCCAGCGAAGTCGTTTCGAGCCACTCTCGCCGCCGACACATGTGTCACTATCACCTGGTGGGGCGTCACGAAGCAGTCCTTTCCGATGGACACCCGGCTGTCTGTCTGGCAAACTGACGGCCATGAGTTTCCAGGTCCAGCAACCGGATCTCGAGGAGATCGCCGCGTACTGCCTCCTGTGGCAAGAGCGCGACATGGGGCCCAGAAAGACGTCCGAGTTGACGCTTCGGTTCCAGTCTGCCCTGGAGGCATGGAGAGCCCTGGCTGCTTCGGCGGGGCACACTTCACGGACCACCTCTTCGTTGAAGGAGTTTCAAGCAAGGCTTCGCGCAGTTTCGGATCCATGGGAGGTAATCGATTGGCACTCGCCCGATTACCCCCAGGTTCTCAAGTACATCAAGCATCCTCCCCCTTTCCTGTTTCTCCAGGGCGACGTCTCGCTTCTAGCCGCTCCAAATGTGGCGATCGTCGGCACTCGGAATCCTTCCAGGGAAGGCATCCTGCGAGCACGAAGACTCTCCAAGGCCCTCTGTACGGCTCAGATCAGTGTCGCGAGCGGTCTTGCGCAGGGGATCGACACGGCCGCTCATGCGGCGGCCCTGGAATTCGGAGGAAAGACCATCGCCGTCATCGGCACGTCGTTGCGCGAGTGCTATCCGCCGGCAAATCGGCTGCTGCAGGATCGCATCAAGAGCGAGGGCTTGGTGGTGAGCCAGTTCCCGTTCTTCTCCAGGGGGCACAACAGCAACTTCGTCGAGCGGAACCGCGTGATGGCGGCTATCAGCGACGCGACGGTCGTCATCGAGGCTGGCGAGACGAGCGGAGTCGTGTACCAGGTGAAGTTCTGTCTCGAGGTGCAAAAACCTCTCTTTCTGGCTCGCTCACTCGTTCAGACTGGGCATGCGTGGATAGAAGATGCTCTTCAGAGAGGAGCCCGCGTTCTGGAGCAGCCGGAGCAAGTCATTGAGGCCGTTCGTACCAGCGGACCCCATGATGCCTGAAGCGCCCTCCTCCTTCTTGTGGTCGAGCCATTGTCGCCTGTGTACTCACGACCAGGAACCCTTCCAGTGTGCGGAGGTGTTTGCTGGGGTCTTGGTGGCTCCAGCAACTGTTCAGGGTGGAGGACATCCCTGCCCGACCTGTGGCAATCCGGGCGCTCAGTCGTGCGGGCTGTGTTAACACTCATGCCAGATTGCCGGCGCTCTTCCGAAGCGCCTGGACTTCGTCGGATATCGAACGGCCTCCTTCAGCAAACTGAAGGAACGGTGGAAGGCTCCGCGGGATTGGCGGATGGACTGGCCGATCGTGCCGCTCACCAACCTCTTCCTCCGATGGTGGGTGGAGAAAGGCGTGACACTGGGATATGACGCCCTGGTGCCGATTCCATGGACCGGAAAGCCCTGGAAAGGACCGCTCCAGATCGTGGCGGCCGCCGTGTCCAGGTATCGGCGTCACTTTCCCGGTGTCGATCTGGTCGGCCACGCGGTCATCCGCAAGGGAAAGGCGCAGATGAAGACGTTGGGGTGGCGAGATAGATTTGAAGCTGCGAAGGAAGAGTACGATACGTCCGCCCAGATCTCACTGGTGAAAGGCCGCTCCGTGCTGCTCGTCGACGACGTCCATACCACTGGCGCGTCGACCTGTACCGTCGCCAAGATCCTGCTGGACCATGGCGCTCGCTCGGTGGGAGCTTTCGCGATTGCCAAGAACCTTCATGAGGAAAGCCGGGTAGCCCACACCGATCCGCCGACGTGCGCGATTTTCAGGCCGGCCGTGAAGTC
>JACQFU010000037.1 GCA_016199905.1 Candidatus Wallbacteria bacterium | reverse complement strand
TTTCGCATGCTGGCCGAGGCCCGCTGAGGGCATCGCCGAAAGGAGCAGGCGCGATGGCGGAATATACGAGCGATCTCTCGCAACTGCTGCGGGCCTTTGCGGCCAGCGGATTTTCCACGCTGGAGGTATCCGACACGAACAGTCGCGTGCGCCTCAGGCGCGCGGCCGCGGCGACAGCGCAGCGGCAGGCGGTTCCCCCGAGTGAGGCGGCGAGCCTGCCGGCAGCGTCTTCCGCGGAGTCGCGCCCGCCGGCGGCCAGTCCCGGGAGCGCCGCAGACGCCCAGGCGGCTCCGCCACCGTCGCCCGTCCATCCCGGCTGGTCGCTCACGAGTCCTCGAGTGGGCCGATTCTTCCAGCTCCAGGATGCGCAAGGCCAGCCAGTGATGAAGCCGGGGACGAGGATCGCCGCGGGGCAGGTGTATGGCATCATAGAGTCCATGCAGTTGCGCTACGAGATCCGCGCGGACCGCGAGGGCATCGTGGACCGGATGTTGGTGCCATCCGGCGAGCCGGTCGAGTTCGGACAGGCGCTGGTGCTGCTGCAGTCTTGATGTCGCGCGGTGGCCGCGACACGCTCGGGCCACCGGGCTCGGAAGGAATCGAATTTGTTCTCGAAAGTTCTCATCGCCAATCGGGGGGAGATCGCCGTCCGGATCGTCCGGGCATGCCGCGACATGGGGTTGCACTCGGTGGCCATCCACTCGACGGTGGATCGAAACTCCCTGCACGTGAAGCTGGCCGACGAGTCGGTCTGCGTCGGGGGAGCCTCGGCCCAGGCGTCGTACTTGAACATCCCGAACATCATCAGCGCCGCCGAGATCACCGGTGCCAAGGCAATCCATCCGGGTTACGGGTTCCTGGCGGAGAACGCAGATTTTGCAGAGATCTGCCAGGAGTGCGACTTGACGTTCGTCGGTCCTTCGGCAGAGGTGATCTCGCTGATGGGGGACAAGGCCCAGGCCAAGGTCACAGCGCGAAAAGCCGAGGTGCCACTCATCGAAGGCTCGGAGGGTCTCCTGGAGGATTCGGACCAGGCAAGGCAACTGGCCGAGCAGATCGGATACCCGGTTTTGTTGAAGGCGGCCGGAGGCGGGGGCGGCAAGGGGATGCGGATCGTCCGCGGCCAGGGAGACCTGGAGTCGGCTTTCCAGATGGCCCAGGGGGAGGCGAAAGCGGCTTTCAACAACGGCGGACTGTACATGGAACAGTACCTGGAGAACGCGCGGCATATCGAAGTACAAATCCTCTTCGATAACGAAGGCAACGGACTGCTGTTCCCGGAGCGCGAGTGCAGCGTGCAGAGGCGTCATCAGAAGCTGATCGAGGAGTCGCCCTCTCCGGCGGTGACGCCGCAAGCGCGCCAGAAGCTGATGGAATACGCCTCGCGCATCCAGAAGGCGGTGCGATACAAGAGCGCCGGGACCGCCGAGTTCCTGTTGGACAAGAAGGGCGGACTTCACTTCATCGAGATGAACACTCGCCTGCAGGTGGAGCACGGGGTCAGCGAGATGATCACGGGCGTGGACATCGTGAGGGAACAGCTGGCCATTGCAAGCGGCAACCGCATAGGCGTGGATCAAAAGGGCCTGCGTGCGGGCGGCCACGCGATGGAGTTCCGGATCAACGCCGAGGACCCGGAGAACAACTTCGCGCCAAGTCCTGGAGTGGTTCACCGGGTGCATCTGCCCGCGGGGCCGTGGGTGCGCGTCGACACGCTGCTGGAGCCCGGAACCGAAGTGCTGCCGCACTACGATTCGCTGATCGCCAAGGTGATGGTCTGGGGCGAGAACCGCAACGAGGCGATCCGGCGGGCACGCCGGGCGTTGTCGGAGCTATCGATCGAAGGACCCAAGACGACGCGAGAGTTCCATCTCGAGGTGCTTCACAACAGTCGGTTCCTATCAGGGGATTACTCGACGCACTTCATACAAGAGGAGTTTGGAAACTGACGCTCTCGCTCGTACCGTTCGCCAAGCTGGTCGTTCAGAAGAACGCCGACGCCCTTCACCTCCGGGTGGGCAGCCATCCCGTGCTGGCCCTCAGCGGACGGGAGATCCCGCTGACGGCTTCTTCGGTCCTGACAAAGGATGTCTGGCGCAAGCTGGTCTTCTCGTTCATTACGAGCGAACAGATCGAGACGCTGGCCCAGCTGAAGAAGCTGGATCTGGCCGTGGACCTCAAGGAGATCGGGCAGTTCCGGGCGCTGGTGTCGGTCGTGGACGAAACGTACAACCTCTCCATCTATGCTCAGGGCCGAGTGCCTGCGGCGGTGGCGGCGGTTGCCCCAGCCGTTGCGCCTGCGGAGCCGGCTCCGCCCTCTCAGCCCCCGCCGGCTCCCTCAGCCTCGACGGCTCCAGCGGCTCCAGCGGCTCCAGTGACGCCGCAAGCGGCGGCCAGCC
Organism: Candidatus Wallbacteria bacterium; assembly: GCA_016199905.1. Lineage (GTDB taxonomy): Bacteria > Muiribacteriota > UBA6191 > JACPRK01 > JACPRK01 > JACPRK01. Next base: position 2,443 of record JACQFU010000037.1, on the reverse strand, counting down.
CGGCGCCGGCGCCGGTCGTGGTCGCAGCCCCGGCGATACAGGTCCCCGGGCTGATGCCGGGGCAAGTGCTCGGACTGCCGGTACCGGCTTCGCACCCGTATCGCGAGGGCGACGTGAGCGTGGACGAGCTGCTGGCGATCCTGCTGGACAAGGGGGGCTCGGACCTGCACCTCCACGAGCGCAAGCAGCCTCTCATCCGCACCGACGGCCGGCTGATCATCGCCCACGAGAAGCCGATCGACGACTACAACATGATGGCGATCATCGAGCACGTGACCAACGAGACGGAGCGGGCCCTGCTCTTCGCCAGAGACGACCTCGATACGGCGTACAACATGAAGGCGCTCTCCCGCTTCCGTGTGAACATTCTGCGCGACACGCGGGGCTGGGGCATGGTGCTTCGCGTCATCCCGTTCAAGATCCCCGTCTGGAAGGACCTGGGAGTCCCCGAGTCCGCTCACTCGCTGGTCTTCAAGCCGCACGGCTTGTTCCTGGTGACGGGGCCGACGGGAAGCGGCAAATCGACAACGCTGGCGAGCCTGATTCACGACGTGAACCAGACACACTACAAGCACATCGTCACGATCGAGGATCCCATCGAGTTCGTCCACAACGACATCAAATGCTGCGTCACCCAGCGCGAGGTCGGCGTCGACACGCCGTCGTTTGCCCGGGGGGTAGTGGACGTGCTGCGCCAGGACCCCGACCTCATCCTCGTGGGTGAGATGAGAGACCTGGAAACGATGGCGAACGCCCTGCTGGCAGCCGAGTCCGGACGCCTGGTGCTGGCCACGTTGCACACGACCAGCTGCGCCCAGACCATCGAGCGCATCATCAACGTCTTCCCCGAGGAGGCCCAGAACGTCGCGCGCTCGCAGCTGGCCAACAGCATCGTCGGCATCCTTTCGCAGTCTCTTCTGCCCAAGAAGGGCGGAGGCCGCATCGCGGCCTTCGAGGTCATGATCGCCACCGAGTCGGTCCGCAACCTCCTCAGGGAGAACAAGCCTCAGATGCTCCAGACCTCCATCGAAACGGGGGCCAAGTTCGGGATGAGGAGTCTCGATCAGCACCTGCTCGAGCTGGTCGAGGGCGGCCAGGTCGCCTTCGAGGACGCCTACGCCAAGTGTCAGAACACCAAGAACTTCAAGGCGCTCGAGGCCAAACTCAAGGGCGTGCCCGTCGCCGCGCTGGCAGAGGAATGATGAGCGAGTTCTCCGAAATCATAAAGGAGGCTTTCGACAAGAAAGTCGCCGACGTGCACTTCCGGGAGGACCACTCGGTCTACCTGCGGATGGGCGCACGGATGTCCAAGAACCTCGACTACCCGATCGACCTGAGCCGCGTGCGACCCATGCTCTTCGAGACGCTCAAGCCCGAGCAGCTCGCCCTCCTGCAGCGGGATCTCTCGGTCGACTACAGCTACGAGGTGCCGGGAATCTGCCGGCTCCGCGGCAACTTGTTCTTCCAGCGCCGCAAGCTCTCCGCCGTTTATCGGCTGATCCCCTTGCAACCGCCCTCACCTGAGGAGCTGCTCCTGCCGCCGTCGGCGCTCGACTTCGCGATGCGCCCCCGCGGCATGGTCGTCGTGAGCGGCCCGAGCGGCAGCGGCAAGAGCACCACCGTGGCGGCCCTGGTCAATGCCATCAATCACAAGAAGCACGATCACATCCTCACGATCGAGGACCCGATCGAGTTCATCTACAAGGAGAAGAACTGCTGCATCACCCAGCGCGAGGTCGGACGGCACACCGCCAGCTTCGCCGCCGGTCTCAAGTACGCCCTGCGGCAGGACCCGGACGTCGTCGTCGTCGGCGATATGCGCGATCTGGAAACAGTGAGCACGGCCATCACGATGGCGGAGACCGGCCACCTGGTCCTCACCAGCGTCCACACGACGGGCGCCGCCGAGACCTTGGATCGAATCATCAACATCTTTCCGCCCGCGCTCCAGGAGCAGATCCGCACCCAGCTCTCTCTCAACATCCAGGGCATCCTCTCCCAGATCCTGGTGCCCAAGAAGGACGGCAACGGCCGGATGGCCATCTTCGAAGTGATGTACCCCAACTTCGCGATGCGAAACATCATTCGCAAGGGCGACGTCGCCAAGCTGCGCGCGGCCATCGAGACGTCCAGCCGAGAAGGGTCCATCAACCTGGAGCGCGCCCTGACAGAGGCAGCCAAGGCCGGGCACATCGCCCAGGAGACGGTCAAGGAGACGCTGGCGTACCTCAAGGGATGAGGCTATGGGCTATGGGCTATGGGCCAGGGGCTATGGGCCACGGGCTACGGGCCTGGGCGGTGGGGAGGGTGGACAACTGCTGGTATCGGCAAGCGGCAGGTGCGAGCATGTCTTCACTATGCGACGACCTCTTTTGTTTGCAGCGATCCTCGGACTCCTCGTCCTGGCTCCGGCCCTCACGTTCGGCGGCGAAGCGCCCAAGGT
>JACQFU010000235.1 GCA_016199905.1 Candidatus Wallbacteria bacterium | reverse complement strand
GGCCGCGATCGCCTGGTTGCGCGCGGCCCGCATCGGCCGCCCGCCCCCCCCCCCCGAAGGGCTGGAGCGTCACCCCGGGCGGCGCGAGGGGGGGGCCCTTCCTCGCGAGGGCTCCTCCGACTACACGGAAGCCGCGGCCCTGCTGCGCGACCTGGGCGAAGAGGTTCCCGACGGCGCCTTCCCGCTCCTGGTGGAGATCGGCGTGTTCGGACCCGACGAGAACCTGCTGCTGCGCAAGGAACGCATCCCCACCGTCTTCCCGCCGGAGGTCGTCGCCGAGGCCGAAGCCGCCTCCGCCGAGGTGCCGGTTGCGATCGAAACCGAGCTGGCGCTGGCCGGCAACGGTGCTCCACTGTCTCGCCTCGACCTCAGGGAGCTGGACGTCCTCTCGATCGACGACTCCGAGACGCTCGAGATCGACGACGCCGTGAGCCTCGAAAAGCTGGCCGACGGCTTCCGGATCGGAATCCACATCGCCGACCTGTCGCACGCGGTCCCGCAAGGCTCAAAGCTGGACCGCGATGCGCTCCGTCGGGGGACCACGATCTACATGCCGGACCGAACGATCCCGATGTTGCCCGAGCCGATCTCTCACGGGGCGGCCAGCCTCGTCACCGGCGCAGTGAGATTTGCGCTGTCGCTCTTCGCGGAGGTCGATGACGCGGCGAACCTGCGTTGCTTCAGTTTCGCTCCGTCGGTCGTCCGGGTCGATCGGGCGGCGACCTATGAGGATGCGACCGCGCTGTTCGAGGACTCGGCACATCCGCTGCATCCTTTGGCTGGGTTGGCGCGCGAGTTGCGCGAGCAGCGCGTCCGCCGCGGCGCGCGAGTGTTCGAGCGAGCGGAGCTGAAGGTGCGCGTCGGCCCCGACGGCGACATCACGGTCAAGAAGCGCCAGGGCGAGAACGCGGCCGACATCGTGGTGAGCGAGCTGATGATCCTGGCCAATCAGTGCGCCGGGACGTTCTGCGCCGAGCGGTCCGTGCCGGCTGTCTATCGCGTGCAGCCGCCGCCTCAGGAGGAGATTGCCGGCGGCTCCTTTCCCGTCTCGCGCCGCTTCTTGACGATGGTGAAAAAAATCCAGGTGCAGACCTCTCCCGGTCCGCATTGGGGGCTGGGGCTGTCGAGCTACGCCCAGATGACGTCGCCTATCCGGCGTTACCTCGACCTGGCGATGCATCGCCAGCTCCGCCGCGCGCTCGGAGACCCGGCTGCCGGTTGCTCCGAGGATGCGCTGCGAGAACTGATCGGCGCCACCGAAAGCGCCGTGGAGGCGGCGCACAACACCCAGCGCTGGTCCAACAAATACTGGATACTGAAGTACCTCGCCGGCCGTACCGGCGAGCCGACCCCGGCGGTGGTCCAGGAGATCCGCGACGAGAGCTATCTGATCCAGCTCACCGATTTCCTGTTCGACATCCCCTTCTATCCGGCGCCTGGAAGGAAGTACCAAACCGGCGACGCGCTCGAGGTTCGCATCAAGGCCGTGGACCCGCGCAAGGGCTATCTGAAGGTCCAGGAGGCCCGCCGCGCCTGACCGGGGGCGCCGTCGGTTCCGCGGCCTCCGGCCTTTGCGGCTCCAGAGCCAGCTCGACCGCCTCGACCAGCGCCCCTAGCCGCCTGGCGCCTAACCACCCGCGCAAACGGCTGCGCGGGACTCGAGCCAGCCTCGCCGCGACCAGCAGCCACGCCAGGCTCAACGACACGGCCACCAGACCCGCCAGCCGAACTGCCGGAGGCGAGACGCCCGCGGCCGATTTCCCCGCTGCCTGCGTCCAGAGCGACAACGGCGCGGAAAACGCCAGGGACAGAACGTGCAGGCCCAAGCTGGGCGCCACGGTCGAGCGGTATCGCCGCCCGAACGCCACCCGGATCGCGGCTGCCGCGAAGATCCCGCCCGCAAGCGCGACCCACCGTAACGCCAGGTCCGAGCCGCGTGCCCTGTTCATCTTGATCCTTTCCTGGCGAACACCCGGAGACGGTAGGGGAAGAACTCCAAGAACCACTGCAGCCAGTCGCTGCCCGGCTGATCGAATCGGGCTATCTCCGCATAGTCGCTCGACTCCGGAGGGCCGAAAAGACGGCTGAACGTTTCCAGCTCCGCAGGTTCCGGCGGCGTGCCCCTGAAGAACGCCCACCGGTACTTCGGTGGCACCGTGCCCGTTCGCTCATCCCGGTAGACGAAGACCGCGTCGCGGTAGGTCTTCTCGAAGTAGGAGTCGAGCAAGAGGAAGTCCGGACGATCGCCGACCCCGGTAGCCACGACGTGACGGCCTGGGAGCGATGGAAAGCCACTGGAGGCCCAAACTCGCGCGTTGTCCGGGATCAGGCTCTCGAGCTGGCGCTGGAACCGTGGCGACTGCCGGACGTCGCAGACCCGCTGTCCCACCGTGAAAGTCGTGACGGCACATTGCAGAACGAGCATCAGCGCGGCGGCCGTCCGCCACGGACGCGGATCTCGAGACTGGACCGCGACCCCCGCGATGCTCGCGAGCACGGGCAACACGAAGACCATGTGGCGCTCGTAGAACCCGCGCACCGCGACGAAGAACAGGACCGGCATCGCCAGCAACAGCCAACCGGCCCCTCCGCGCCGAGCCAGCCGCAAACAACCGACGGGGAGCAAGAGGGCAGCCGGTCCCACGAGCCACCACGTCGTGCCGGCGACAAACTCCGCGTACAGACGCAACGGCATGGCCGCGTGGTTGGCGATGATCGCGCCCTCGCGACTCAGCACGGACAGCGTCAACTGCGCGTTGACCAGAAGGGCCGGTTGGAGCATAAGGACTGCCACGAGCGCCCCCTCCGCCAGCATCGCCAGTTCGGTTCCGCGAGCGCGCCCTCCGGGACGGTCGCCGGCGGCCCGGGCGGCCAGCCGCCGCCGCGCCAGAAGCCCGACCGCCGGGAGCAGGGGAAGAGCCGCGACATACTTGATGCTCCCCGCGGCCCCGGCGGCCAGACCAGCGACGAACGACCCCGCGCGCGAGGGGTGCTCCACCAGTTCGACCAGCGCCCAGGTTGCCAGCCCGAAGAGCGCTGAGGCGGCCGCATCACCGGTCAGGAAGCACGCATGGTCGGCCGACCAGACGGTGAAAGTCGCGATGGTCGCGGCCGTCCAGGCGGCGCAATCGTCGGCCACGGAGCGCGTGAGACGCCAGACGCTCCAGGGCAACGTGGCGGCCAGCAGGATCGTCAACAGCCTGCCCCAGAGCGTCAGGGCCAGGTCCCAGCTTTCACGCGAAAGTAGCGGCTCCATTCCAGAAAGGGCGAGCGCGGGCGCCGGCATCCCTGCCCGCATCAGCACGCCCAGCCCGGACGGATACTGCGGCTCCGGATTGAAGACCAGGCTCAAGGGAAACTGCCGGGCGTGATTCAGCACGCCGTGCTCGTCGGGGTGCAGCCAGGCCCGCTCGGGGCCGAGCGGCAGTCCCCAGGTCAGCAGCGCCAGGCGCAAGAGAAAGGCGGCGGCTGCCAGCGCAAGCAGCGCTTTCGGGTTACCGGACGGCGTAGGGTGCGGGCTGGCACTCACGGCAGCCGTGCTTTCAGCCTATTTATCGGCTTGCTCGACTCCGTACTCCTTGAGCTTGCGCCAGAGCGACGACCGATCCATCCCCAGGATCCGGGCGGCCTTCGAGCGATTGTCGTCGCAGCGGGCCAGCACGTGCAGGATGTAGCTGCGCTCGTGCTCTGCCAGGCTCGACAGCTCCTCCGGTGGGTTCGCGGCCTTCTGCGCGGCGATCTCGGGCGGCAGCATGTCGGGCCCGATCACGCCGGTCCTGTCCAGGATGACGACCCGCTCGACGACGTTCTCGAGTTGCCGCACGTTCCCGGGCCAGTGATATTGAGTCAAAAGGGTTATT
>JACQFU010000244.1 GCA_016199905.1 Candidatus Wallbacteria bacterium | reverse complement strand
GGCCGTGGTGCTGACAAAGTATGAACCCCGCCCTGAGGCAAGTGTGCGGAAAGTCGGGCCAGTTTTGGTCGGTGCCCGAAAACTCATCCAACCGTACTTGCTTCGGCGGCTCAAGACCGACAGGACCGTGCTGCCCGACCTTCCCGAGAAGACCGAAGTGACCGAGTTTTGCCTGTTCTCAAAGCTCCAGGCAGCCCTGTACAAGCAAGCCGTCGACGACCTCGCGGAGCAGCTCGAGACACTCGACGGCATCCAGCGCCGTGGCGTTGTCCTCGCGTTCATCCACCGCTTCAAGGAGATCTGCAACCACCCCTCGCAGTGGCTGCGGGACGGAGCGTACCAGCCCCAAGATAGCGGCAAGTTCCTGCGGCTCGCCTCACTCTGCGAAGAACTGGCCGAGCGACAAGAGAAGGCGCTGGTTTTCACGCAATACCGCCAGGTGGCCGAGGCGCTCGCCGGCTGTCTGGCCGGGGTCTTCGGTCGCCGGGGATTGGTGTTGACGGGGGACACCCGTGTGGAGGAGCGCCGAGGCCTCGTCGAGCGGTTTCAGCAAGACGAAGAGATCCCATTCCTGGTCCTGACGCTCAAAACGGGCGGGGTCGGCCTGAATCTGACTGCGGCCTCGCACGTGATCCACTTCGATCGGTGGTGGAACCCAGCCGTGGAGAACCAGGCGACGGACCGGGCGTTTAGAATCGGGCAGAAGCGCAACGTTCTCGTGCACAAGTTGGTCTGTAGGGGCACGTTGGAGGAGAAGGTCGACCGACTGCTGGCAAGCAAACAGCGGCTTGCGAACGAGTTGTTGCAGCACGACGGCGAGGCCCTTTTGACGGCGTTGTCGAACGAAGAGCTGCTAGAGGTCATCTCGCTCGATGTCCGGACCGCACTCGACGAAGACCTCGCATGACGCTCACGTGGGGACCGGTCCTGGAGGGTGCAGATGCCCTGAGGGGACAGGTGGCAGCGAATCGACCGAAGACCGTCACTCGAGGTCACTGCCTCGGAAGATAGGTCGTGCAAGACGAGAAGCAAGCACCCGGCCCAAATGGAGCCGGGTGCTCTTTTGACTCTGGTAATACCCCCTACGAGACGGAGTTCGAACTTTGCTCCTGTGTCCCCCATCGGACGTGAGGGCGGCACTTCAAGGCATCTGGACGCACGCAACGGGGACCGGATGAGGCCATCTGATTGACGGACCAGACCAGATCCGACTATATTCTGGAATGTGATACTCAAGAACATTTCTGCGGCAAAGGCTGAGCTCTCTGCCCTCATCGAACGCGTCGAGAAGGGCGAGGAAGTGTTGATCGCCAGGGCAGGCCGACCCGTTGCCCGGCTGGTTCCCTACGAAGGCATCGCGCGCACTCGCGTGCCTGGAGCCTTGCGCGGGCAGATCCACATCGCGCCCGACTTCGACGACCTGCCGGACGACCTGGCACGAGCGCTCGGAGCGATGGACGAGTGAGGCTCCTACTCGATACCCACATTCTCCTTTGGTGGCTCGACGACTCGTCCAAGCTCAGCGACCAGGCACGAGCGCTCATCTCGGACGCAAGCAACGTCGTCGTCGTGAGCGCCGCTTCCGTCTGGGAGATTCGAGTCAAGGAGAGTCTGGGGAAGCTCCATCTGCCGGCATCCTTTGCGGAAGCTCTCGACAAGGAGCCATTCGAGAGGCTGCCGGTGACTTTGGAGCATGCCCACCGTTTGAAGGGGTTGCCCCCGCACCACCGGGATCCTTTCGACCGCATGCTGATTGTGCAGGCCCAATGCGAATATCTGACCCTCGTGACCGCCGACGAGATCCTGCGGCAGTACGACGTCGACTCGAGGCTCGTCTAAGGACGGCCCCCCCTTGAAGCAAGCCGCCTGTCGACGGTGGCGACGTCGAGTCACACGTTGCCGTCGACGAGGACCGGTTTCACTGACGAGAAACTGGCTGTCGGAGCCCGGCGCGCCCTGCCCTCTGTTCGGCAGCTCTGTCCTTGGGAATGAAAAAAGTATCGGGCTAAACGCCGGTTCTCGCGTACCTTGGAAGAGCTCTGGGCCTCTTGCGCGTCATCGGCGTCGATGTCATAGACTAGGGCCGATGAAAGACCACGCCGACCCGATTCTATCGTCGTACCAGACGGACGGCCGGTACGTCAGTGAAGAAGTTGCGGCTGCCATCTCTGCCTGCGCGAAGAAGTGGCCGGGGATGCCCGTGCGGGCGATGGAGGGCCTCATCGCTCACGGCGAAGATGCCGTCGGAGCAATCCTGCGCTACATTTCCCAAGATCTCGAACGCCAAGGCACGCTCAGCTACTGGTTGATCGTCGTCCTCGGAGAGCTGAGATCCCCCGCGGCCGTCGAGATTCTCTCCTCCATCATGTGCCGGTCCGAAACACCGATTCCGGCTGTGGCGGCGCTCGAGGCGCTAGCGAAGGTTGGCGAGCCGGCGCTTCCGGAGCTCCGGAGGATCGCCAGCATGAGCATCGACACGACGGCAAGGCTGTTTGCCTACTCCGCAATCGGTTACATCGATGCCGAGGAGGCGCACCGATTTCTACTGGCCCGCCTGAAGGAAGATGCACGCCTGGTCGACATCATCGCCTACGCGCTGACGTGCCACCCGCGAGGCGATGAGCTGGACGCCATCCGCGAACTGCTGCCGCAGTGTACCGGGAAGCAGCGGCGCGAGCTCGAAGACGCCATCGAGCAACTGGTCGCCCGAGAGCCGACGGACTTGCCGATCGAACGGAACTGGCGTCTCCGATATCGCAACCTTCCTCAGTACGACTGGGCGCCCGACATGAGCGTCCCCGCGATTGCCGCCATCACTCTGAAGTACTCGGCACCAGAGGCTTCGCCCTCGCCGGAAGAGGAAGTCGTGCTCAAGGACCCCGTTACGAAGGATCACACCGAAACTGACATGCGATGCAACAGGTGCGGCACTCCGGTCCAGGCGACGACCGGCATTCCCGTCTGCGCCGAACAGGAGCGCGTCATCTTTCTCAGCCAGCTCGACAAGCTGCGGAGCTGGAAGCGAGACGGGTACGCCGACACGTTCGACGTGCTGGAGGGGCTCGATCACGAGGATTGGCATCTGAGGACCGGCCACGGAAAAAATGCGACGGCGGCCCTGGTTCCGATGCTTCCGGAGGCCGATCGGAAGCGACTCGAGGAGGTCGAGATCGGCCGCCGGACTTTGCTTTTTCTGATCGAGCGCGGAGCCGGGACACTCGCCGAAGGATTCGAAGCCTTGAAACTCGTCGCACCGTCGCTCCGAGCGCAGCCTCCGGTGTCGAGATTCATCGTGCCCGCATCGGTAATGGACATGCTGCTCTCCCAGGGGATCGACGCGCCGCCACTGGCGGATCTGAGGAAGAGGCCGCATCTGAGGCATGAGGCCGGCGGCGGCGAATCCGCACGCGCGACTCGCGCGAAGATCGGCCCCAACCAGCAGTGTCCTTGCGGGAGCGGGAAGAAGTTCAAGAAGTGCTGCCGCGATGCCGCCGGCTGAACGACGCCCGCCATCACGTCGTATCCTGACCTCTCTTGCCGATGCTTGGCGCTGCTCGTGGCTTCAAGGCTTTCGCTCACCTCGATACGGAAAGGTCGCCGCTCAACCGGGCGAGCATGCGCGTCTTCGTAGGGCCTAAGGAGCGGTTCGCGCTCCATCTGCGCCCCTCGGAGTTGCTCGACGCCGCGAGGCTGCCGGCGGGGAGTCCCCCGCTCGAACTGGCCGCTATCGAGAACACCACTCGACGCTGTCGAGAGTCATCCGGGACATCGTTGAGGGCAGATGTCCGAGCTCAGGCACGCTCTGATCACCGGTTACGCGAGTGGGAACGAAAAAGCAACTCCCCATATAGAGTGAGCTGCTCTTTTGACTCTCGTTGAATGTACCCCCTACGGGATTCGAACCCGTGTCGCCGCCGTGAAAGGGCAGCGTCCTAGGCCTCTAGACGAAGGGGGCAAGGATTTCCGGAACTCCGAGGATAACAGACCGCACAGCACGTGCGATAGGGGCCTGTTGCGGCTGGTGCCGTCTCGAGCGGGGCGGCGTGGGCCCACCAGGATTCGAACCTGGGACCAAGCGGTTATGAGCCGCCAGCTCTGACCAGCTGAGCTATGGGCCCGGAGAACAGACTGGCTGCAAGCCCTGTGGACTGCAGACGGGAGGCTTGGGACTCCTTGTTGGACGAGCGCCGCACAACTGACGGGCGCGGCGCCGGGCCAGCGCCGGAAGGGCCGCAGACGGCTGAAAAGCCAGGCCCTTCCTACAGCCTCTTGCCTGCAGCCTCACTTGTGATAGAAGTCCTCCAGCTTGCGGCTGCGCGTCGGGTGCCGCAGGCGCGACAACGCCTTGGCTTCGATCTGGCGAATCCGCTCGCGCGTCACGCCAAACTTCTGTCCAACCTCTTCCAACGTCAGCTGCTGCGTCTGGCCGATGCCGAAGCGATAGCGGATGACATCGCGTTCGCGACCGTGAAGCGTCGAAAGCACGTGCGCAATCTGCTCCTTGAGCATCGTGTTGGCGACTTCCTCGGTCGGCGAGACTGCCGTCTCGTCGGCCACGAAGTTGCCCAGGTTACCGTCGTCCTGGCTCGAGATCGGGGTCTCCAGCGACACCGGCTCCTGAGCGACCTTCAGGATGTGCTCGATCTTCTCCAGCGGCAGGTTCATCTCGTCGGCAATCTCTTCCTTCGCCGGCTCGCGGCCCAGGCGCTGCGTCAGGATGCGCGCCACTTTCCGCACGCGGTTGATGTTCTCCACCATGTGCACGGGCACACGGATGAGACGGCTCTGGTCGGCCAGCGCCCTCGTGATCGCCTGCCGGATCCACCACATCGCGTAGGTGCTGAACTTGAAACCCTTCTGGTACTTGAACTTCTCGACGGCACGGATGAGTCCCTGGTTGCCCTCCTGGATCAAGTCGAGCAAGCCCATCCCTCGGTTGACGTACTTCTTGGCCACGCTGACGACCAGCTTGAGGTTCGCCTTCACCAGCGCCTCGTGGGCCTGCATGTCCTTGGCCTCGATGCGCTTGGCCAACTCGACTTCCTCGGCCGAGGAGAGCAACGGCGTGCGGCCGATCTCCTGCAGGTACAGCTTGATTGCGTCCGTGTAAGAGGCAGGCGTGTACTCGGCGCCCGACTTCACGGGTCGGATCGGCGTCGGCTTGGCCGCGTTGCTGTCCCAGGCCTCGATGCCACCGCGATTGGTCGGGTCGGCTTCCGGCTCCGGAGCGCCCACAGCCATGTCGATGTCCCCGTCGAACGTGTCGGCGAGGCCGTCGCGAAGCGCCGGGATCGTCAGCAAGTTCCGAGTGTTTTCGACGCCCAGCATGCTCTCGGTTTCGCCCGAGGTGTGGATCGGCTTGGCCGAGGAACGAGACCGAGTCGCAGGCGCGGCCGGCTTGGGAGCCGGCACGGGTCGGGAAACCGTGATGACCGTGCGGGTGGCCGAGATCTTCTTGACGGTCGTCGTGCCGCCGGGCGACGGCTTGGCCAGCAGGACCTGCGGCTTCAACGAGGAGGTCTTCATGATCGTGGTCGAGCCGGAGGGCAGGTCCGGCATTCCGGCGGCCTGCTTGGCCGCGAGTCGGATCGCCGGCTGCGCGCTGCGGAGGATCTTGGTGTGTGCCTTGGGGGGCACCACTTTCCCCTCGCGAACCTTCATCGACATGATTTTCGGCTTCTCGTCGCGCAGATCGATCTCCTGAACGCCGGCGGCGGCCATGGAGATCCCGGCGCTTTCGGACCGGGAGGCCGGACGCTCTCGCTTTCGCGCCGGAACAGGCTTGGTGGCGGCGGCCGACTGTGCGGCCTGACGCAGCGGGCTTGCCTCGGGCTTGCGGGCCACCGCCGGCTTGGCAACGGGCGGCGACTTCGAGACCGTTGGCTTGGCGGCAGTTCGAGCCGCAGGCTTCGCCGGCGCGGCCTTCTTCAGGCTCTCCGCCTTCTTCGGGCTTGCAGCCTTGCTCGTCGGCCTGGCGGGGGCCCTTTGCGGAGCCGCTTTCTTCAGCGCGGGCTTCTTCTGCTCAGACTTGCGCGCGGCCTTTGGAGCGGATTTGGTCGCCGCTTTGGCAGCCGGCTTCGAAGCCACTTTCTTTGCCGCCATCCTCGGCGTCGCCTTTCGGGCAGGCCTGGCCGGCTTCTTGGAGACGACCCGGACCGGCTTGGCGGTCTTGGCGGGCCGTACGTTCTTGGCGCTCCGTGCCTGCGGCCGCTTCGCGACGGGTTTGACAGCCTTCTTCGCCACTGCCTTTGGCGCAGGCTTCTTCACATCGGCCTTCGCCGCCGGCTTCTTGACTGCAGCCTTCGGCGCAGACTTCCTGACGGCAGTCTTCGGAGCCGCTTTCTTGGCGGCCGGCTTGAGGGCAGACCTGACGAGCTTCTTGGCGGCCGCCTTGGGAGCGGCCTTCTTGACAGGCCGGGCGGCCACCTTGGGAGCCGGCTTGGACTTGCGACTATCCGCGGCCTTCTTCGGCTGCGACTTCTTCTTGGCTTTGGCGGCGCCGGCCGGCGGCCGCAGCTTGGTCTTCGGACGAGCTGGCCTGGGCTTTTCCTGGGCCGCGCGCGCCTTGACGGTCGTGGCAGGTTGCCGACGATTGCTCTTGGCAGGCTTACCGGCAACCGCCGGGGAAGGGACACGGTTCTTGGGCTTCGGGCTGTTCGCTTTATCCAAGTGGGCCACTGTGCACCTATCCTATCGGGCCTGGGGAAGCGACCCCGTCGCTTCCTCCGAGCCTTTCAGCAGGGACTGGAGTTCTTCCGTGACTTGCTTGAATTCACGGAGAACCTCGTCGCCTGCACCGTCACTGGCTACGAGCCGATGGAGTTCCCGCTTGCGGGCCTCCAGGCGATACTTCCTCAATTCCCTCGTACAGTCGGCGAGCATCTCGCCGGGGCCGTCCTCGGCCACGGGCGGTCTCACCATCAGTTCGGCAGTAATGAAACGGCGCAGCTCGTCGTCTTCGCACACGGACAGGAGCACGCCGCTCACCTCCCCGGATTGCTGCTCGATCCCGCCGAGAAGCTGCAAAATCCGCTTGCAGTACGGGTCCCGGAACTCCGCCACTCGGAGTCCGTCCTCCGCCTGTCTGTAGGCCGAGATATCGTGCATGAAACAGTAGATCAACGTCCGTTCCGCCTGGACGACCGGCGACAGCACCGAGGGCCTGGTGGAGCTCGCCGCCGCGTCGAGGGCGGATTCCTTGTCAGGCGCGTTGGAGAAAGACTTGCGCACCAGCTCTTCACTGATACCAAAGGAATCCGCTACCCGCTCGATGAAATTCTGCTGGGAGATCGGAGACGGCAACTGCCGGAACACGTGAGTCATGTCTCTCAGAGCGGCCCGCTTGCCCTCGGGGGTTTTCCAGTTCGGATGACGATCGCGGGTCGCCTCGAACAGGAAGCTCTCGACGGGCTGCCCATTTGTGAGACGCTCGCGAAGGGCGTCGGGGCCTTGGTCCTTGACGAACTCGTCAGGATCGATGCCGTCCGGCAGCCGGAGCATCGAGACCGATAGCCCCGAAGGCTCCAAGAGCGGCAGCGCGCGCAGCGTCGCCTTCACGCCCGCGGGGTCGGGGTCGTACGCAAAGACGAGCCGCTTGGCGGTCTTTGCCAGCTTGCGTACCTGCGCGTCCGTGAGCGCCGTGCCCAGCGTGGCGACCACGTTCTTGAAGCCTGCCTGGTAGAGGCCGATGGCGTCCATGTAGCCCTCGACCAGAAGCAGCGAGCCGGTGTCGGGACCCTCGACGGCGGCGGCCGGAGAGGCCCGGTGCAAGTTGAAGAGCAGCCGGCCCTTGTTGTAGAGGACGCTCTCCGGCGAGTTGAGGTACTTCGGCTGGCCGTCGCCGAGGATGCGGCCGCCAAAACCTACAGGCTTGGCGAATTCGTCCTCGATGGGAAAGACCACACGGCCGCGGAAATAATCGTAGACGCTCGAATCCTTCTTGCGAGCCAAACCGTAGGTGACCATCTCGTCGTCGGAGAATCCTGCCTGGCGCAGGTGCTCCGTGAGCAAGCGCCAGTCATCGGGCGCCCAACCGATCTGGAACTCCTCCTGTGTCGCAGCCGACAGCCCCCGCTTGGCGAGGTACTCGCGGGCCTGAGCGGAGGCAGCCAGTTGCTTGCGGAAGAACTTGCGCGCGTCGCGCATCAGGTCGTGCGCCCGATTGAAATCGAGATCGCTGCGCCCTTTGTACGGCGTCAGGTCGATGCCGACCTGAGTGGCAAGCTTCTCCACGGCGGCCGGGAAGGCGATGTTCTGAATGCGCATTAGGAACGTGAACACGTTTCCGCCCGTGCCACAACCGAAACAGTGGAAGATCCTCTTTCCCGCATGGACCGTGAACGACGGAGTTTTCTCGTTGTGGAAAGGGCAGAGACCGGAGTAATTGGCGCCGGACTTTTTCAGCAGGACGTGGTCGCTCACCACCGCGACGATATCGACGCGCTCGCGGATCTCATCGATGACCGACTCTGGGATTCCCTTTTGACTTGTCATCCACTCGACCCTGGAAGCCGCACCGGACCTGGAAAAAACGCCCACAAAGGGTATCAGATTGTAGTTCATACATGCAACAGAAAATCTGGGGAGGCAACGATAGGCCCCTCGTGTTCCCGCTCCCCGTCCCCGGAATGACCGGTCGCCGGGGGCTCATCAGAACGCCCAAGCCGGTCGATATCTACCAGGAATCTGGACAAAACGTGTCCTTTTGGAGGTCCCCATGCCGATCGCCCCCCCGAATCCGCTTCCCGCCGACACCGAGCCCGCCGAAGACGCCCAATCCCCCTTCCACGTCAGCCGCTCGAGCGCCGGAATTCGACCCGAGAACCACGAGAAGGCCCGACTCTGGGGCCTCGATCATCCGCGGCGCCGTCCCGAGGGTCACGATCGCGAAACGTGGCTGGCCGCTGTCAAGGGCTGGCTCAACGCGCTCTGAGCCCGTTGCATCGAAACAACAAAGTCGACCCGCCGGCTACCAATCTTTGACGTGGCCGCCGAGGTCTTGTAGATTCTCGGCGAAGATGACATCCGATGGAAACCAGTGACTTCGAGCTGATCGAGCGTTCCCGGCGGGGCGATCCGACTGGCTTCGAGGAGCTCTACCTCCGCTACGTCAAGCGGATCTACAACCTCGCCTACCGCATGGTCGGCACCGGCAACGATCCCGAAGAACTTTCGCAGGAGATCTTTCTCCAGGCGTTCAAGAACCTCGACCACTTCAAGGGCGAGTCGAGTTTCTACACCTGGCTCTACCGCGTCGCTTGCAACACCTGCTTGCAGTTCTTGCGCAAGAAGTCCCGCAGCAAAGAGACCGTCAACTACGACGACTTGGCGGACGTCCAGATAGAGGGACACGAATCGCCTGACCCGCTCGACATCATCGAGCGCCGCGACCTGGGTCGCCGCCTGGATGCGGCCATGATGGAGCTGCCGGAGAACCAGCGACTGGTCCTCATCCTTGGACCTATCGAGGGCCGCTCCTACGAGGAGATGGCGGATATCCTCGGGGTGACCGTACCCATCATCAAGGG